>NZ_AUNJ01000219.1 GCF_000447775.1 Bacteriovorax sp. DB6_IX | reverse complement strand
TAAGGCAAAATTTTCTAGAGAACAATTGCCGTAATGCCCTTTTTTTACTAATATCCTAGCATATTTGTATGATGTTTACGCGGAGCGAACAATGGAAGAAATTAAGTCGATACTTCATTCGATTAAAAACCCAAATACTAATGAAACTTTATCTTCAGAAGGAAGAATCAAACAATTAACTTATGAAAATGGTCAACTAACAGTTGTCTATAATAGAGATGGAATTTCTCCAGAACAAAAACGTAAAATTGAAGATGTGATTATAAATGAGCTTAGGTCTCATGTTGAAGAAGACAATATTCTAGTAAAAACTGTTTCAACTGATTCAAAAGATGTGACAGGGGCAAAGTCAGCGCCTCAGCAAAAAGCTCCTGCAAACTTAAAAGCCGGTCATGGTGCACCTCTTCCACAGAAGAAGAGGGTTGATGATGTGAAAAAAGTCATCGCTGTTTCATCGGGTAAAGGTGGGGTTGGAAAATCGACTGTTTCAACTAACCTCGCTTACGCACTTAAGAATCAAGGGAAGAAAGTAGGACTTCTTGATGCAGATATTTATGGGCCTTCGATCCCAATGCTTGTAGGGCAAAGAGATGCAAAGCCTCTTTCTTCTGAAAAGAAAAAAATCCTACCAATTGAAGCAAATGGAATTAAATTTATTAGCTTCGGACTATTTATTGGTGAAAAAGATCCTGTCATTTGGCGTGGGCCAATGCTTGGTGGTGTCTTAAATCAATTTCTATTTGATGTAGAGTGGGGCGATTTAGATTACCTCATTATTGATTTACCTCCAGGAACAGGAGATGTTCAACTATCTATGGTTCAAGCGACAGATATCGATGGAATCATTGGTGTATCTACACCACAAGACGTTGCTCTTTTGGACTCAACAAAGGGTCTTAAAATGTTTGGGCAGGTAAAGGTTCCAGTACTTGGTGTTGTTGAGAATATGAGTTACTTCTCACCAGATGATATGCCTGAGAAGAAGTATTTCATCTTTGGTGAAGGTGGAGCTAAGAAAGCAACTGAAGAGCTTGGTATTCCATTTTTAGGTGATATCCCAATGGAAATTGCCTTAAGAGAGAGCTGTGATAAAGGAACACCTTATATGAATAATAATGCATATGAGGGAAGACCTGTATGGAAGGCTTATACTGAAATTGCTAAGAAAGTTATCGATAATACCGATGAAGGTAAAAAGGGATTCTTTAGCAAAATATTAGGATAGTAAATGTCTGTTGTTGAATTGATCGAAGAGCAGAGCTCATTTGGTTTTACAGGAAGAATTAATGTACTTAAAGAAGCTGATAGACAGTTTTTGGGTGTAATTCTTCTTCAGAATGGGAAAATAGTCTCTTCACAATTTGCAAAGAAGACCGGAACAAAGGCTCTTTTCTCACTAATTGTTTGTGATTTAGAGGGTTTAGAAGGCTTTCGTCTAGTTGTTGAACCAGAGATTGTAGATGACTCTGATATTGAGTTCAAGCTAGACTTTTCAGATCTTAAAAGACAGGCTCAGAAGATTTATCAGGAACATAATGATAACAAGAGGTTAAGACCACCAGAAGGGCTGAGGGTTTTGATAAATCCGGTGTTTGTCGAATCTGGTGATAAACCAGATAGTACTGAGTTTCTAGTATTGAAGTCGATGACGACTTATAACAAGATTTCAGATATTTATAGAGATTGTGATTTATTTGATTTTGAAATCACTAAAGCTCTTGTAAGCTTAAGAAAAAAAGGCGCAATTAAAGTTTTAAAATAATTGAAGGAGTTAAAATGAAAGGTCAGGTACACAACCAGGGCGAACTTAAAGAGCTAAAAGTGGAAATTGAAAAGAGCGTAGTTGAGGCCATCGAAAAAATGGCTGCTAATACAGGGTATTCTCTTAATGAGCTTGTAGTTATCGCTCTTAAAAGATTTAGAGCAAGTCACTCAGATTATGAAAAGAAGACAATGTCATTAGACTAATATATGGAAAGGGAGTTTAGCGCTCCCTTTTTTTATGTCTATTTTTTAGGCAGTGTTATATTTTTTACAGTTCACATCAGATCAATCACAACGTAAATTCAGGCACTTAATATGCACAATGTCTACATTTTTGGCTGTAGAGGCCATTAGATAATTGGCATGCGCGTTGCAATATAAATAGCAAAACTAATTGGAGCTATTTATGAAAGCAACAAATTTCTACAAGAAAATGACATTAGCAGCACTACTTTCAGGATCATTCCTAGTGTTTGGTGGGATCTACCAAGGCATGAAAGTAACTGATACATCATTTATGAACGACACAGAAGTTAAGTTCGCAAAGAGATTTGATGAAACTCAAGAAAGGGTTGTTGCTTCAGCAGAAAGAGAACTTAAGGCGATCCAATATCTTCCAGTTAACGATCAAAATAATGCTCTTATCAATGGTAAGTGGCAGATCATTAGAATTGAAGATGAAAAGGGTGAGGAAGTTTATAATACAAATAAGTCTGAAAATAAAATTGTTGTAGATATGGAGCTTATTAAAACAAGCCAGATCATGATCAACGATAAGCCAAACTACTTATTTGATCTCTCATTTCTTCATGAGTCAGGTAAAACAATTGCTCTTTTTAGATCATTTGGAAAAGGTTATGAAATTATTGAAGCAAGAAGATATAAAGAAGCTAAGTATATTCAGTCTGTAACACAAGTTGAAACAAATGAAGTACTTGGTAAGCTAGAAAAAGAAAATGTTGTAAGATCATCAGAAGCTACATCTGAGCCATTGACACTAGAAAGAGCTATGATTCCAGCACTTGGAAATAAACTTTTAATCGGTGATCAGTTTGTGATGGGAGATGTAACGGTAACTGAAAAATCGATTCAAGGGCTTGCGTTTGAAGCAAGAAATGAAAAAGGTGAGTCTAAGTCATATGTGATTGGAGATATCGAACTGGAGGCAGGTGGTAGCTTCGTAACTGAGATCGAAGGACAAGAGTCAAGAGGTGTTGTTACAAATAACGGTAAAGATGCTTTTAGAATTAGATTTGCAACGGGACCACTTAAAGGATCACTTCTTAACTTCGTAACTGATAACGAGTTAGAAAGAATTAGAATGGAGCAAGAAGAAATCGAAAGACTTAAAGAAGAAAAGTCATATGAAGCATCAATTGTTGAAGATGGGTTAGAGCAAGTACAAGAAAAAGCAGCAGAGAGTAGAAAAGTAATCGATGCAAGCTATCAAGAAAAGCAACCAGAAGTTGAGCAATATGACGAAGAACTTGAGCAAGAAGAATATGCAGAAGAGTTCCAAGAAGCAATCGAAGGTGAAGAAGAAATGATGGTAGAAACAGAAAGACAAGGATTTGCATTCTAATTAAAAATATAAAGATAAATGATAAGGTGGAGAGCTAAGCTCTCCATTTTTTTTGTTAAGTAAAGAAATCTTTGTTAGGCCCTCACTAGCTCTTGATGTAAAATTGAGAGATTACTAAAGAGGGAATATTGGAAAATCTAATTTGGGAAGATGATAGAGAGTCAATTTATGATTCAATCGAAAGAACAATTGATGCAATTGAGCCAGTTTTTATGTGGCAAGTTCAAGAAGATGGAACAAGACTAAAAGAAAAGGCCTTTATTCAAAAGTTCAACTACGAGAGAGGTTCTATTCTACTTACTGAAGTAGATAATCAAAGTCTAGAATTAGTAAAAGACAGAGAGTTATTCCTAAAATTTAAAGATCGTTCGCTTCTATTTAAGACACTAGTTGAGCGTATCTCAGAAGATAAGATTCAAGTTAAGCTACCTAAGACATTTCGAATTTTAGAAAACCGTGGAAAAAAACGAAGAAAGGTTATTGAAGATACTCTAAAGGTTAAATTTGATAAGAGTGATGTTGATATCATTGGAAAAACTTCATTTGAATTTGAGGCCTATGATTTAAGTGAAACAGGTCTAGGTTTAATCTTTAGTGTTACGAAACTTAACTCTTTTACTGTTGGCGAAAAGGTTGTTATTAAAAAATTCGGTGATAGAGAATTGAGTGAACCAGTATTATGTAAGATTGTTCATATAACAGAGCATAATGTTAGAAACTCATCGATAATCAAACGTGAGTATAAGATGGGTTTGACCTTTATGAATGAAATTCCAGAATCAATAGAAAGACATATGTAAGAAAAAGCCCCGCTCAGCGGGGCTTCTTTTATGATAAAATCTTAGAGATTTCTTCTTTTAGAATAGGCACGATAGTGAATAGGTCACCCACGATACCGTAATCTGCTTTTGTGAAGATTGGAGCATCAGGATCAGTGTTGATCGCAACAATTACCTTAGATGTTCTCATCCCCGCTAAGTGTTGAATTGCTCCAGAAATACCACAAGCAATATAAAGTGATGGAGAAACAGTTTTACCTGTTTGTCCAACCTGCATCGCGTGTGGAGCATATCCAGAATCAACAGCAGCTCTTGATGCACCAACTGTTGCACCTAGAACTTCAGCAAGCTCTTCAAGAACTTTGAAATTCTCAGCGCTCTTCATTGCTCTACCACCTGAAACAATAATATTAGCTTCAGTTAGGTCTAGCTTCTCAGAAGCACCTTTAATGATTTCTTTAATAGCAGCTCTGATTTCACCAGCACTTGCAGCAACATCATTGGATGCACCTGCTCCAGCCGTTGGATTTTCAGGTAGTCCAAGAGCATTTGGTCTAACTGTTACAAAGTGAGGCTTTGGACCTTGAAGTTCAACTTTTGCAAGAACTTTACCTGCGAATAGAGGTCTTGTTCCAGCAAAGTTATCACCGTCAAAAGCAAAGTTTGTAACTTCAGAGGCCATACCAGCATCAAACATACCAGATAGTCTTGGCATTAAATCTTTTGCTAGTGAAGTAGCACCAGCAAATACATAATCGTAATTAGAACCGATAAAATCTTTAAGTGCGTTTGCATAACCTTCTGGTGAATACTTATCTAAGTTATCACCCTTTAGGTTGTGAACATTTGCAGCACCAAATTTTGCTAAATCAGCAACTGCATTTCCACCCATATCTCCTACAACTGCTACGTCAACATCGTGACCAGCAAGTTTTCCTAGGATTTCAAAAGTAACAGATTTTACTGTATCTCCATTCGCTTCTGCGAATACTAAAACCTTAGCCATTTTTTACTCCTTAGATAACTTTTGCTTCTTCTCTTAGAAGCTTAACAACTTCAGCAACAACAGAAGCTTGGTTTGCTTCATCCATTGCATCAAACTTCTTACCAGCTGGTTTCTCTGGTGGAAGTTGGAAGTTAGAATACTTTACTCTAGCGTCAGAATCAGCCACACCAACATCTGCAAGAGAGTGTTGAGCAAGAGGCTTTCTCTTAGCTTTCATAATTCCTGGAAGTGAAGCATATCTAGGAGTGTTTAGACCCTTGTTACATGCGATAACTGCTGGTGAGTTAACTTCGTAAACTTCAAGAGCTCCACCTTCAACTTCTCTCTTAAGAGTAAACTTTCCACCATCTTCAGCACATTCAACAACTACTGAAACAGAAGGAAGACCTAGCATTTGAGCTAGAAGTTGAGGAACTTGTAAACAGTCATCATCAATTGCTTGTTTACCAGTAAAGATAACATCTGGAGTTTTTCCAGACTTTTCAATTGCTCCTTTAAGAGCTTTTGCAGTCATGTAAGAATCTAGATTGTCTCCAGATTCAACAAGAATGGCCTCATCAGCACCCATTGCAAGGGCAGTTCTAAGGGCTTCAGTGTCTTTGACACCTCCAACTCTAACTACAGTAACAGTAGAACCACTGTTAGCTGCTTTAGTTAGTAGTGCTTGTTCAACAGCAAATTCATCATATGGGTTCATGATCCATTTGATAGAACTTGTTTCGATGTAAGAACCGTCACCATTTGGAGTAACTTTTGTTTCCGTGTCAGGAACTTGCTTAATACATACAAAGATGTTCAATTTTAACTCCTTGAAAAAATTTCTTTAGCTATTACTAAACGTTGTATTTGAGATGTACCTTCATAGATTTGGATGAGTTTTGCGTCTCTCATTAACTTCTCTACTGGGTATTCTTTACTATAACCATAGCCACCAAAAATTTGGACAGCATCAGAAGCGACATCCATAAACATATCTGCAGCCTTCGCTTTAGAATATGAAGAAACTTCTGGATTTGGCTTTCCTTGATCAAGATACCATGCCGCCTTTTGAACTAGAAGTCTCGCCGCTTCAATTTCAATACCCATGTCCGCAATCATCATTTGTATAGCTTGATGCTTAGCAAGAGGAACACCAAATTGAATTCTCTCTCCCGCATACTTTACAGCATGATCCATTGCACACTGGGCACCACCAACAGCGCTTGATGCTACCATTGGCCTTGAATGGTTTAATGTTTTCATGGCTATTTTCCAGCCTTCTCCAACACCACCAAGTATATTCTCTTTAGGAACTCTAACGTTATTAAATGTCACAGCTCTTGTGTCAGAACAACGATGTCCCATTTTATTTTCTTTTTCACCTAATTCGATTCCTTCAGTCTTTCCGTCAATAACAATAGCCGTAATACCTTTGTGTTTTTGTGAAGGATCGTTAGTTCCATAAACAACGAAAAGGTCTGCATAACCTGCATTAGTAATCCACATCTTGTTACCATTTACAATATAGTGGTCACCGTCTTCTTTTATCGTTGTTTTAATACCTGCTGCATCAGATCCATTCCCAGGTTCAGTGAGACAGAAGGCTGCAATCTTATATGATTCTGTGAATGGTGTGAGAAAACGCTTCTTTTGTTCGTCTGAACCACCAATTACAATTGGTAGAAGTGCTAGATCGTTAGCCATGATTGCAGTGTTCATACCAAGACAACCATAGGCCAATGCTTCTGTTATGATCATGGCATCTTGAGTTGAAAATCCTGCACCACCATACACTGCTGGGATACATGTATTAACTAGTCCAAGTTCCCATGCCTTTTGCAGTATTTCCATAGGCATTTGTGCCTTTTCGTCATACTCCATTGCTTTTGGCATCATTTCATTCTTGGCAAACTTCATCGCCATTTCATAAATTTCTTTTTGCTCAGTTGATAGCTCAAAGTTGATCATAACTTACTTCCTGTAATTTTCTGATTGCCGATATAGTATAGATAATATTAATGATACACGCAAATGAATTGCAGTCAGTTAATTCTTCCCTTCTAAAGTAATTTTGTCATATACATAAGCGTCAATCTCAAATTCATTGGGAAAATCAAAAGATGCTTTTTGCTGCGTGTAATATGGGAGTTCCATTAAGGGTCTTACGACAAAGCTCCTTTCACTAATAAACGGATGTGGAATAGTTAAGTCAGGAAGGTCTACTTTAGTACTAGAAAAATAGAGTATATCAATATCAATATTACGGGGACCCCATTTTTGAATTCTCTTTCTTCCCATTTGTTCTTCAATTGCTAGACATTTGCTAAGCGTCTCTAGTGGGCTAAGTTCTGGAATATTAAATTCCACGGCCATATTGAGAAAGTCTGGTTGAGAAATTCCGCCAACAGGGGCAGAGCTGTAAATAGAGCTTATGGCAATTGGATGATCAAATATTTCAGAAAGTAAATTAATTGCCTTAATGAGATTTTCTTTCTTGTCTCCTAGGTTGGATCCAAGTGCAATTACAAGACTCATTCTTTTTTCTTATTCTTTTGCGAGTCTTTGCTATCTTTACTAGCATCATCTAGCATCTTTTTCTTATAGACATCAATACTTGAAGGGATAAAGCTATCTTTAGAAGGGCTTGGTGGCGCCTTTACTCCACAAGAAAATAAGAGTAGCGAACTAAAAAAGATAAAAAGAATTTTAGAATTCAAGAGCAAGTCCTAGTGCCAGCATGTCGGTACCAGCTTCTAAACGAATAAACCATCCAGGAACAAGTCTTTTGAGTGCTGTAACACCTAAGACTACACCTCTGTCCTTTGCATTCTCAACAAGGCTTAATTCTAGTTGCGCTTGTTCTTCTGAGTCCGCATCAACACCTGCTCCAGGGCTATCTGCATCAATAATCTGAAAACCAATATAAGGCAAGAAGATTGTATGAAGAGGACCTTTTAGAGCGTATTTTGCTCTAATTGTATAATTTTTGATTCCTGTATCAATTGTTGCACCAGGAAAGTCTTTGATAACATGTTGCCCGTAGAGACCTTCTATCCAGATATTACTTTCAATCTGATAAGACCAACTAAAGTTGAACTGCTGGTTCTTTGCTTCTGCACCACTTGCATCATAGCCATCAACTAGCCCATAACCAACTGAAACAACATTATCATTCTTGATCGCTTCTTTTCTGTTGCTATCTTCACTATCTAAATCTTCATCTAAAATAGTTGTTTCATCAAAGAGATCATCCTCATTGCTAATAAGTGTATCCTCTTTCTTCTCTTCTTTTTTGGTCCTATAGAAACTATCGTCTCCACGTATAACTTGAACTTTCATTCCCTGAGAAAAAGTTTGAAACAATTCCATCGAATAAATTTTCGTTATTTTAATTGCGGCCATTTGCCCAGACATTTTCGCAACTAAACCTCTTGCAATAGGTTTTTGTTGGAGAAGAAGAGTAATAAAGTCACCTCTAGCATAACTTTCAGATTGGTTTGAAAGAAGATAAATTCTCTTAGAAAGTGACATCTTGATAATCTCTTCAGTTACCAAATCATATGTTGGCATTGAGAACCCAGAGTTATCTGAGAGATCATCAAGCGCTGATTGAGCAAAAGTGCTTGAGAGAAATAGTATGGTAATAATAGCTTTAAGAAAGTTCATACCGGTAAATCATAACATTATAAGAATATTTAAGTCTAGCAGCGTTATTGTTAATGAATTATTTTTTGTTTCCGATAAGTTAGTGAACAACCATACAGGGAGGAATGATGAAAAAGATCTTTAGTCTAATGTTAGTTGTAGGACTTTCATTTGGAATGGCGTCTTGTTCTAACAAGAAAGTTAAAAAAGATGCTGATGTTAAAACAGAAAATGTATCAAGTACAGAGGATGAGCTAGAAATTGATGACTCAGATTTTATTGTTGATGCTGATGAAACAACAGAGCTTGAAGATACTACGGCTGTAGCAAATGCTGAACCAATGACTGAAACTCAACCAGTTTCACTTACTGGAACAGATGTTTATGAAGTACAAAAAGGTGAGACACTTATGTGGATTGCTTTTAAACTATATGGTGATTACAGAAAGTGGAAAGATATCCAGGCTGCTAATCCAGAAGTTGTTGCAAATGGAATTAAAGAAGGTGACAAGCTAAGCTATACACCAAGTCAATTCGCATGGAATCCAAGCGGTTTAACCACATCTAATTAAAAGAGGTGAGACTCTTGGAACAATTTCAAATGAAAAATATGGAACTGACAAGAAGTGGAAGAAGATTTGGGACAATAATAGAGATATGATTAG
>NZ_AUNJ01000218.1 GCF_000447775.1 Bacteriovorax sp. DB6_IX | reverse complement strand
TATTCATGTTCCAAAATTCTACAGAGAATTTGGTGGAGTGCTGGCATATTCATTGGAGAAAGAGTTGGTGTTCGACCAAGAGAGTCGATATGCTGCAAGCGCATATCGACATCTTTATTTGTTTCTATAATTTGGATTATTTGGGCGGGCTTAGCCCCACGTAAAGGGATCAGTTTAGATGATTAACAGCAGTCAGCGCGACTGACTTCAGCTGTTGTTTTATTAGCGAGCTCTTCTTTAATAATTTCTAATTCACGATTTAAGATATGCTTGAAGCGAAGTTCCTCAAAGGCCACGGCCTTTGCGCGAACTTTATTCTTATCAAACTCTTCAACCTTTTGAATTTTATCAAAGAGTGTTGAATCGGCTTGATAAAAACCTTCCCCAAATTCCACAAAATTATTTCCTGCAGAAAAAACAGGTCTTCCACTTGCCATTGTCTTTAGAGACCAAACAGGAAGCTCATTTTCTTCAAGGTCGATGAGGTACTGGCAACCACTTATAAGAGGGGCCATCTCTCCCCCACAACGGTTTCCAAAGAAATGTGGTTCATATTGTAATTTAAGTTCTTCAAGGTGATCATCCTTTCCAACGAACTTAAATTTAATATTGGCCTTTTCTAGAGAAGTTATAATTGTTTCTGCTTGCTCATTATTTAGAGGTTCTGCATTAACTAAAATATAATCTCTTTGAAAAAGTGCATCAGGAAGAATTTTATAATCTCCTAACTTAACAGGAGGTCTAACAAGTTTGGCCTTATCATGAAGCGAAGCTGGGATTAAATCTAGGCGACTTACCCATAAATCATCTGCTTGATTTAAACCTTTCTTTTGAAAGCTTTTTACAAGAAGAGAAAAAATCTTTTCTTTAAGGTTCTTCTTACGAGGCTTTGTGTAGAGGTCTTCTACAACAAAAGTAAGTTGTCTTGTCTGCTCACACTTTTTGATCCCATGAGAGAAACCACGTGAGATATTAATAATGAGATCAGCTGTACAAGGAATTAAGAGATTCTTGCTCGCTGAAGGAATAAGGTAGCTATTTGCTAAGAGTTGGGTCCAAGATTTAGTGAAGTTACTTAAGAATGTAGATTTAATTTGCCTCATTTCAATAGGCCCAACAACAGACTTAGGTGCGTGAACAAGAGTGTAGAGCTCACAATTATCCCCTACCATATCAAGAACCGCTTCAACTGCCTCTAAGTAATAATCTCTATCAACGACTGCATCACAACTAACAACTATCTTCACAAGTATTTCCTATCTCTTTACATCAATGTCTTAAAGTACTCCGCTGTTGTTTGAAGTCCTTCAGCAAAAGTAACCTTTGGAAGGTAACCCAATTTCATCACTCGTGAAATATCCGGTCTTCTTCTTTTTGGGTCATCCTTTGGAAGCTCTGAATAAGAAAGTTCAGACTTACTTTCAAGGGCATCAACAATCAACTCAGCACAGTCTTTAATTGTATATTCATCAGGATTTCCGATATTGTATGGTAGATGATCTCCTAGCATAAGAACATGATCTATCGCATTGACAAGGTCGGAAACGTAGCAGAATGATCGGGTCTGAGACCCATCTCCATAAATTGTAATATCATCACCTTTAATGGCCTGATTTACAAAATTAGGGATCACTCTCCCATCATCTGGACGCATTCTTGGTCCATATGTATTGAAGATACGGATAATTCTCGTATCAACATTATAGCGGTTTCTATATGTCATGGTGAGAGCTTCAGCGTATCTTTTGGCCTCGTCATAACAACTTCTTGGACCAATTGGATTAACATGCCCCACATATGATTCAACTTGAGGGTGAATTTCAGGATCCCCATATACCTCTGAAGTTGAGGCCTCTAGAAATCTTGCACCATGCTCTTTCGCTAGTTCAAGAAGCTTCATTGTCCCCTCAGAATTCACTCGCATGATTTCCAGAGGGATCACCTTAAAGTCAATTGGTGAAGCTGGAGAAGCTAGTGATAAGATATAGTCGAATTTCGTGTCTTTAAAGTCTGGTAGAGCTTCATAGATATTACATTCGTGGAATTCAAATTTTTCGTACTTAGACAGGATTTCAATATTAGATTTTGAACCAGTGATAAAGTTATCTAGTCCAACAACATGAGCCCCTTTTTTAAGATAGAGCTCGGCCATATGTGACGGTACAAATCCAGCACTTCCTGCGATTAATACAGTCTTACCTTCCATAGATTCAGGCAATTTCTTCATAAGTTATACTCCCTAATAATGGCGTAATTGTATCACGGTTGAACTCATAAGCAAAAGAGCTGCCCCGGAAATTTGTAGCATACTGAGATCCTTTCCTAAGAAGATCCAGTTCACTATCACGGCAAGAAATGGGAAGAACATTTCTGCCAACGTGCACAAGTGGGCCGGTATAAGCTTAAGTCCTCGGTAGTAAAAGTACATTCCCAAGGCGCCACTCATCCCAGCGAGGATAACAATCTTTCCCCAAAATACGGGTTCAAAATTTATCGAAATATTAAAACTCAATAAAAAAGGCAGTAAACAAAGAAGCCCCATCACAAAGCGACCACTCATAATCTCTTTTTCATCATAGCCTTGCTTACCAAGTAGTTTTCCAAAAACTGTGGCCGCTCCCCAACTGATGACGGCAATCATAGTCAGTCCATAGCCCGTAAAGGCCTTAGAACTAAAGTCCACCTTACCGCTAAGAATCAACTTAAATGCAGGCGCAAGATCCTGATAACTAATCATGACTCCACCAATGAGAGCAAGGATGGCCCAGGCAAAGAAAGCAGGCTTCATCCTCTCCTTTAAAACAACATAGGACAGAGCAATAGCAATCACCGGCTGTAGCTTTTGTAGGAGAATCACAAGGGATGGATTGATAATTGAAAAGGCCTTGGTAAAAGTCAGGGTTCCAATAGCTGAGCCAAGACCACCAATAACAAAGAAGTAGGCCATATGAGAAACTTTAGCATTCCAAAACTTCTTGGCCGACTTAAAAATAATAGGCGAAAAAACTAAACAGAGCAGTAGGTGCTCTCCAAAGACGATCAGCTCTGCGCTCTTACCACTAAAGAGAAGTGGATAGCGAATCAGCGTGTCGAGGGCCCACATAAGGCAGGCCAATATAATAAAAGTAATACCTTTCATCTTATACTAAGTAATCCTTCATAAAGTTTTCGAATGCTTCACGAGCTCTTTGAGAAGCAATCTCTTTCTTATATCTCTTTCTATTCTTACGATCTCTTCTTTGCTCTTTAGTAAGAGTCACCTGAGGAAGAAGACCAAAATTGATATTTGATGGAGTTGGCTTTGGAACTGTCATGATATAGTTAACTAGCGCTCCCATTCCACATTCTACAGGCCATGGTTTAACTTGCTCCCCTTTAATTTTCTTATAGAGCTGAGCTGCAACATAGAGCCCCATGGCCGCACTTTCAGTATAACCTTCAACTCCAGTGATTTGACCTGCAAAATAAATATTAGGGTACTTCTTCGAAGAAAGATCATTATTAAGAAGTGTTCTTGAGTTTAGGAAAGAGTTTCTGTGAACAGAACCTAGGTGTAAGAAGCTGGCATTTTCAAAACCAGGAATCTTTTGGAAAACTCTAACTTGCTCTCCATAAGTAAGTCTCGTTTGGAAACCAACAAGATTGAAAGCACTTCCAAGTAAGTTCTCCTTTCTCAGTTGGACACAAGCATAAGGAAGAGTTCCATCAGGCATCTCAAGCCCAATTGGCTTCATACAAGAGAAACGGGCCGTATCGACCCCTCTTTCGGCCATAATATCTACCGGCAAACAACTCTCGAAGAACTTATAATCTTCAAAGTTTTGGGCCGGAACCTTCTTAGACTCAACAAGCTCCTTAATAAAATCTTCGTATTGCTCTTTATTCATAGGAGCATTTAAGTAATCGGCCTCAAGTCCCTCTTCTTCCGAGACTGGCTTATGGCGATCCTTAAAATAGAGTTTTGAATAATCCAGACTATCTGCATCAACAACTGGTGCAATAGCATCATAGAAATAGAAATCATCATTCGAGATTTCCTTTTGAATCCAATTCGAAAGCCCTTCAGATGTCAAAGGCCCTGTTGCAACGATACAGGCTTCGGCCTCATACTTAAGAATTAGCTCATTGGGATCAGTGGCGTGCTCTTCAACAACAGTGATATTTTCATGACCATGAAGCCTCTTAGTCACTTCAGCCGAGAAGTTGTCTCTATCGACCGCAAGGGCATCACCAGCAGGAACGGCGTGTTGTCGACCTGCATCGAGGATAATTGAGCCAAGCTTGTCCATCTCAACTTTTAATAGCCCGTGCCCAGAATCTTCACGCATCGACTTAAGTGAGTTTGTACAAACAAGCTCAGCATATGTGTCAATTTTTTGAGAAGGATTTCTCTGAACTTTCTTCCCTTCAATCAAAATGACCTGAATATTTCTGTTGGCCAGAAAGTTTGCGGCTTCACTTCCAGCAAGCCCCGCTCCGATGACGATAACTTTTGTCATATTTACCCTTTTTATGTAATAAACTAGAATTATAATAATTAGTTATCTTATCTACCCTTTGGGATACATTCATGCAAATATACATACACCAAACACACCATAGAATAGCCGATTTTGATGAAATATTTTCATATCTTAAGGAAATTTCACAGGCCGATGACTTTGAGGGTCATATTCATATCTTTCCAGAGCTTTTTCTAACGGGATATCCCCTACAAGACCTCTGTCTTCAAAGAGATTTTATCGATAGTTACCATCAATTTATTGATGATCTCAACGCTTGGTGGCAAGAGCTGGCCCCTAAGAAAGAGACGGCACTTCTAATGGGTGGGCTTGATTACGAGATTCATGATGATCTGCTCGAATCAATTTCCAACTGTGTCTTTGAGCTCTCAACTGAATCGAAGAAATTAGTAAACCTCTATAATAAAATGCTTCTTCCTAGCTATGATATCTTTGATGAAACAAAGTACTTCACGCCAGGAAATGAAGCGACGATTTGGAACTTTGCCGAAAAGAGCTTTGGGCTTCTCATCTGTGAAGATATGTGGGATTCCGCTCACTACGCCACAAAGCCAATCGCACTGCTACAAGAAAAGGCGAAGAATCAAAAAATCAACGGAATTATCAATTTCTCTGCAAGTCCCTACCATCTTGGAAAGGAAAAAAGCCGTCTTGAAAGAGTGGCCTTTATCTCTGACACTCTTGGAACACCCTACTACTACGTCAATAGAGTTGGCTCTGAAGATGAGATTATCTTTGATGGTGGAAGTCTCGTTTATGGACAGAATAAACTTCATCACAAGGCCATGAGCTTTGTCGCTGATAAGTTCTTAGCGCCAATTTTTGAAGCGAAGCAATTAACAGAAGAAACCTTTAAAAAAGTTGATGAACATACTTGGGACTCTCTATTCAACCCAAGACTTGAAACAAGAGATGACAAAGTCCGAATTCCTGAACTCTCTGATGAAGAATGTGAAGAGATTCTCCATGCCCTTAATATTGGAATTCAAGACTATGCTAGAAAGTGTGGAATGAATAAATTTCTTGTCGCTCTCTCTGGAGGAATGGACTCGGCCCTGGTTCTAACACTTGTTAGGCTCTTTCTTAAAGAGGGACAAGAAGTTGAAGCAGTCTATATGCCAGGACAATTTTCGGCGACATTGAGCTGGGAAATCAGCATGAAACTCTGTCAAAATTTAGGAATCAAGCTAAGTTCGCTGCCAATTAAGTTCCTTCATAGTTCTGTGAGAAACCAATTTTCTCAGACATTTGAGCCAATGGAAGGTCTGGCCGACGAAAATATTCAAAGTCGTCTACGTGGTGCTCTCATCTATGCAAGAAGTAATCAAACAGGGGCCATGGTTCTCAATACGTCGAATAAATCAGAACTCGCGGTTGGTTATTCTACTCTCTATGGAGACTCAGTAGGAGCTCTAAGTGTATTAGGAGACCTTTATAAGTCTGAAGTTTACTCGTTAGCGAAGTATATTAATAAGAAGTTTCATAATATCATTCCAGACGATGTCATCACGAGACCAGCAAGTGCTGAATTAAGAGAGAATCAAGAAGATCAACAATCTCTTCCGGCCTATGAAATTTTAGATACAATTTTAGAGTGTCATCTTTCATATAATTATAGTAAAGAAGACATCATCAATCTTGGTTTGCCTAAGGATGATGTGGAGAAGACTCTTAGGCTTTGCACTTTCTCTGAGTACAAGAGAAAACAGTTTTGCCCAATTTTGAAAATTAAATCAAAAAGCTTTGGTTTTGGTCGTAGAATGCCGATATGCAAGAAAAGTAATATATAATTTGAGAGTCTATATATTTGAGAGGAGATTAAGATGAATAAGAATGTTGAGAAACTATTAAAGTCATTTAAAGAAGTTAAAGATCATGTTGAACAAGTTGTACAACAAGGATCACTAAAAGATGTTCAAAAAACTGTAAAAGACATCGTTAAGAATGCTGAAAAAGAAGTTAAGAGCGTCGTTGAAAAAGACCTACAAAAAGTAGTTGGTAAGATTCAAAAAGAGAAAGAATCTGTAGAGAAGCTTATCGATAAGACAATTCAAGACGAACTTAAAAAGGCCAAGAAATTTCTAGATGAGCAGGTTAAAGAACTTAACAAGCTACAAAAGAATCTTGAAAAGCACGTTAAAGAAGAAATCAAAAAAGCTAAGAAGGTTGCCAAAGTAACTAAGTCGAGAAAATCGACAAGCAAGACAACAAAGAAAGCTGCACCAAAGACGGCCAAAAAAGCTGCAAAGAAGCTGCAAAGAAGCTGCAAAGAAAGCGACAAAGAAACGGCTAAGAAAGTAGCCAAGAAAGCGACAAAGAAAACGGCTAAGAAAACAACCAAGAAAGCCGCCGCAAAAACAGCAAAAACAACCAAGAAAACGGCCGCAAAAAAAAGACCTGTCCAAACAAAAACAACGAAGAAAGCGCCAGTAAAAAAGAAGTAAATCAAATCACATAATCACAGGGGAGTTGGCACTCCCCTTTTTTTGTCAATTCCACAATTTCAATCACTTAAATTTTATATTTGCTCGCATTTTGACGCTATGTTACTATAAAAAAACAGTTAAAATTTTTGGTTAATTTTTCTTAAACCGTACAAAATTTTACAAGCTTAGGTTATCATCACTAGGATGATTTATATTTAGTGAGTATTATGAAAAGAATATTAATTGAGGACGATGAAAAATCTGTCCAATTTCTCTATGAGAAAGTTTTTAAAAAAGAAGTAAACGGTGGTTTGCTTGAGCTTGTATTTTCCATCTCTGGAGAAGACGCTTTAGAAAAGATCAATAATGGAGCGGAAGATTCTTTTCAACTGATTATCTCTGATATCAACATGCCTGGACTCTCAGGTTTTGAACTCCTAAGAGAAGTGAAATCTATCAGACCACAACTTCCCGTCTTTATGTCATCCGCTTACACGGATACGGAAAGACAGTCTCTTGCAAAAGAGCTTGGGGCTGATGACTATATCACTAAGCCAGTCGATTTCGCGGCACTTAAAGATAAAATGCTCAATATTTAGCTCGACCAGCTCTTAAATGATCTCTTATTTTGATTAAAAAGCCCGATCACCTCATTGGCCATGGCCTTAGGTGTAAAAGGCTTAGAAAGGGCCCCTATGATAAAGGGAACCTCTGAAAGAAGATCAGATTTTAGCTTTCCTTTTAAACTTGTCAGAACAATGACAGGGACATCGAAATTTGATTCATACTCTTTGAGCTTCTTAATAGCATCCACTCCACTTTCATCATCGAGAATAAGGTCCAATAGAACAAGATCCGGCTTCTCCTCACGATACAGGCGAATGAAGTCTTCACTATTTGTGGCCGCTCTATAGCCTATCGAATGAGAAGAGAATGAAATCTTAAGAAGATCATGAATATTTGTATCATCGTCAAGGCTTAATACCTTGATCTTCTCATTACTTTGAATAGTATCTTCATTGAGAAATCTATCTATATTTTGCGAGAGCTCATTAAGGATATTCTCATTCTTGGAGATAAAGAAGTCAGGCATCGAAAGAGATGGCAATAAGTCGAAGTAACTCACACTTAACATAATTGTGCGAATATTCTTATTGATACAATTGGCCACTCTCGTCGCGGCAATAAGTGATGGCCCATCAAGCTTTCCTACATGAAGATCTGTCACTAAGAGATCATATTTCTCATTTAAAAGAATATTGAAGGCCTCTATTCCACTTGAGACAACAGAGAAATTTACTCCCTTTTCTTCAAAGATCTTTTTAAAGTGTTTAATAAGATTCGCATCATTTTCAACGACAAGAACTCTCTTCTTTGCTGTATCAGTTCTTAAAATCGTATCGAGCTCTTCTTGTAATCCATCATCATCTTGATAATTCTGAATAAAATTATTTAAGAGCTCAAAGATCTTCATGGATAATTCAACATCAAGGTAGTCATCATCTTGAAGTTCATAAATATTTGAAGTGTGATCGAGAATATTACGAATGGCACTTCCGATAAAATCAATACCATAAGATCCTGAAACGGACTTTATATTATGAAGTTCTCTGACAAAATCAGAAAGTTCCTTAATCTCTATCTCCCCCTTCTTTTTGCCATGAAAGGACTTTAAAAGAGCTGAGAGCTTATCGATAAAACTTGGCAGGTTATTAATAAACTCTGCTTTAGCCTTGGCAATTTCTTTATTAAAATTATCACCCGTCATATACCTATCCATTTTCCACAAATTTAAGAAGGTCTTTTTTCAATATTGGCTTCTTAAGGTAGTTATCAAAGTTAGCCCCTTCAATCTTACTAATAGTTTCACTATCGCTGAAACCAGTGAGGGCCACAATTTTAGATTCAACCCCTTCAGCTCTAAGCTTTGAAAGAACTTCAAAACCATCGAGATCAGGCATTTGAATATCTAAGAAAATCAGGTCATATTCATGATTAAGGGCCTCATCTATACCGGCCTGGGCACTTCCAACGAAGCGAACCTCTATCTCTTCAACTTTTTTGAAATAGATTTTATAAAGATTGAGATTATCTTCGCTATCATCAATAAATAGAATATTCTTCATGACTTCACCAACTCAAATTTAAAACTCACTGTCGTTCCCTTACCTTCAACACTCTCAAGAGTCACAGTCCCACCGTGCTTATCGATGATATTCTTTACAATACTCATTCCAAGTCCAACACTCTTTTCCCCAGAAAGTCCTGTTCTACCGGCGCCTGAGAGTTGGTCAAAAATACTTTTTTGAAACTTTTCAGGAATTCCAATTCCCGTATCACTAATTGTCGTAATAACACGATCTTTCTTAACTTCCACTTTGGCCTTAATTGAGCCATTGGCACTTGTAAACTTATACGAGTTCGTCAGGATATTGTTAAAGGCACGTGTAAGCATCCCTATATTTCCCATAATAACTGGTTCTTGTTTTGAAGTGGATTTATATGACATATCAATATGCTTAGTATTAATAGAATTCATCTTAAGAATACAGTTTTTAAGAAGCTCTCCAACATTCATTTTCTCAAGCTTAATATCCGCACGCTTGATTTTTAATTCACTAAAATCAAGAAGCTCATTAACCATTTCGAGAAGATCTTTAGCAGAGTTTTCAATCTGCCCTGTCATTTCCTTAATCTCTTCAATATCATCCTCATCAGTAACAATGAGGTTACTTAAACCGATAATTGTATTGAGGGGCGTTCTGAGATCATGAGAACAAACAGCAAGGAATTGATCTTTAAGACGATTGAGTTTTTCAAGCTCATCAACTTGGGACTTGAGAATGTCTGATTTAATCCTATTTTCTAAAAGTTGATTTACTTTTACATAGAGCTCTTCTTTAATCAGTGGCTTGGCAATATAGTCATTACCACCGACTTTATAAAATTCAAGAATCTCAACCTTATCCTGGACAGAACTGATAAAAACAATTGGAATATTCTTTAGGCCAAGCTCACTTCTAATCTTTTTAACAAAGGCAATCCCTGTGAGATTAGGCATAATATGATCCGTAAGAATCAAATCGATCCTAGGGTTCTCACGGATATACTCAAAGGCCGTCACGGCATCAAGAAAGTGATGAACTTTAGCACCCTTTGATTTTAAAACATGGGAAATAAACTTTGCAGAAATTCTATCATCCTCAACAAGGATGGTATTGAGTCCGTGCCAAATAAGATCAGGCCTTAAAAAGAAGTTTGTTTTTAAGATGATAGATTTAATATCATACTTATCCACATACTCATCTGCCCCTCTATTAAAAGCATCAATACGTTTATCAAAGTCATCTGAGTCACTGACGAAGATAACCGGAAGGTTCTTAGACTTTCTCGTTGCTTCCCAGTCTCTTATTGATTTCATCACATCAATATTAGAGGTACTCACAAACTCCTCATCCACAACAATGAGTGCCGCATCTTCCAAAAGTTTGAGAAAATTTTCGATCTCAGAAGCATGACTTGCACTATAGCCAGCTGTTAAAAGTTCGGTTTCTAAACTTTTGAAAAAACTTAAATTTTCACCAAAAAACGCTATTTTCATACTGATTTTCCAAAATAATACTTATTTTATCATTTTTCAGGGTGAATTGATTCATCAGGCAAAAAAATTTCCTAAACTAAAGATATTAAAGGATTTTGTCGATAAGTTTTCTTGAAGAGGGCTTTCAATGAAAATCTTATTAGTGGATGACGACACAACAATACTAGAATTGTTGGCGATAATTCTCGAAAATATATTCAATCCAGATATAGTTGACCGTGCGACTCGGCCTGATCATGCTATAAATCTTCTCCAAGAGAAGAGTTATGACCTCATTATCTGTGATTATGAGATGCCCCCTCATGGAAAGGGAGATGCGGTCTTTGAATATGTGATCACCAACGACTTAAAATCAAAGTTTGTCCTCTTCTCAAGTGAAGAAAAAGAAAATCTTCTCATGTTAGGTCATGAGAAATTTCAAGCGCCACAATTTCACTACCTCTCTAAACCGGCTAAGCCAAAGGCGTTTAAAGAGTTTATCAAAGGGATAATTGATCAGCCGACGATAAAAAGTACCGCGGCCTTCTTCCCAATTAGAATACATAATTTTCTTAGATTTTCAGGGACTCAATGCCCTATCTTTGTCAAACTCTCAAATAATAAGTACGTCAAGATTCTCAATGCTGGCGATACATATGATATTGATTTTATCGACAAATATATTAAGAAGAATGTCGGGCATCTCTTTATTGAAAGAAAAGACTATGATGAATTTCTAGTGAACTTTGGAAGTACCAAATTTCTCTTCTCAGATAATCTATCTTCTAAAGACTTTATCAAAGAGGCCCAAAAGACCCATCGCTACCTTGCAACTCTAATGAGTGGCGTAGGAATTTCTGAGTACGTACTCGATATGGCAGAGCAAGTGAGTTCAAAAGTTCTTGAACAAGCTTCTGGGGAAAAGTCACTCAAAGACCTCCTCGCCCATTTAATTAACTCAAAAGACTACACATATGATCATACTTATTTGATTACCTGTATCTGCTCTCATCTTTGCAAGGAGCTTGGACTAAGTCATGCCGTTTTAGAAAGACTATCCTTTGCTTCTCTTGTTCACGATATTGGTATAACTAATGCCGAAACATGCTATATTCACGATATTGAACCAAAGAAAATTAAAGAACTCGATGACAAAGAGATTAAGGCCATTCAAAATCATCATAATATCCTGAAGAACTTCAAAAACCTTCCAGATATTACAGATGATATTCAGATGATCATGAGTCATCACCATCTCTTTGAGAAGGACTACCCTTTTAATTCAAACTTTCAAATGGACCGACTCAATCAAGTTGTCTCAGTTTTTCTTGTGGCCCACTGCTTTTCCAATCAGCTCTATGCCCACAAGTTTGACCCAAATATGATCAGAGACTCACTGACTGTAGTCAAATTTCACTTTGAAGGAGCAAATTTCGCTAAGATCATTAGGGCCTTAGAGATTATCTACATCAAAAACAAGAGTTAACTACCTAATTACTGGTAAAAAATACCATGAACTAGTTTATCTTCGATCATGGTCTTGGGTTATAATATGAGAGATTCGATACTTATACATTGTAGGGAGAAAGCATGGCAAAAGTAGAAGTTGATGAAGAGCTTAAGGATATCCTACCGGGATTCTTAAATAACAGAGAAAAAGATATTGAAACTTTAAAAACAGCTGTTGCAGCAAATGATTTTGCAACCCTTCAAAAAGTGGGTCATAAAGTTTCAGGAAGCTCAGGAGGCTATGGTTTTGATGAGCTAGGTGCGATTGCTAAGAATATAGAGTTGGCCGCAAGAGAATCTAGCTTGGAAAAAGTGCAAGCACTCGTACAAGAATTTGAAAACTATGTCAGAGAAATTGAAGTTGTTTTCGTATAGGATGCTATGGCAAGAAAGAGTAAGGTTATATTAATCGTTGATGATGACCCAGATATGAGAGCTTATCTTAATAAGCTTTTAATCTCTATGGGTCACGAAGTCTATGAAGCAGGAAATACGAGAACGGCCCTTAAGCTAGTTCAAGAAGTTGTTCCCCATCTTATTCTTCTCGATATAAATCTCGATGAAGAAAGTGGATTTAACATGATTGGTCAGGTAAGAAAATTTGATCAATACCATCGAATTAAAATCCTGATGATTAGCTCCCTTTCGAGCAAGAAGGCCATTGATCTTTCTAAGAAACTGGGAACGGATGGCTACCTTATAAAACCTATTAACAATACAACCCTATCAACCACTTTAAAAAAGATGGGACCAGAGCTAGTTTTTCCAGAGGCCAGAAATATTCACTCTGAATACTCTCAATTAACTGCTCGTTTCTTGGGATCTCTTACTAAAATCAGTGAAGTCTCAGTAATATTGAGATCGAAAATAAAGTTTCAGGAAAAGAGAAAGATATTTATTGAAAGTCCTTTTCTTAAGAAGTTTGATTTAGAAAAGACTCAACTTATTATTCAAGAGTTTAGTAAGGATGTCACCCCTGGAACGTATGATACAAAGATTCAACTTATAGGTCTTAATGACAATAATTTGAAGAATATTAGAAAACTTAACACGAGAAAAGTATAGTGTCGCAAAAGAGAATTCTTACCATTGATGACGATGAAGATATCAACCTACTTGTAAGGAAGATTCTTAAAAAGCACGACTTTGAAAGTGAGTCAGTCTCAAAAATTGAGGACTTCTTTTCAAAAGTTGTCAGCTTTAAGCCACATCTGTGTATTGTTGATCTCAACCTAGGAGATCACGATGGTTTCGGTTACAAGATCGTCGAAATGATGAGAAAGAAAATTGGAAATGAAGTTGTCATCATTGTCATGTCTCGTCGAAATTCAGAAGCTGATATTAAGCGTGCTCTAGAGGCCGGGGCCAATGACTATATTCAAAAGCCAATCGATGAGAATATTATTATCGCTAAGCTCAATGTCTTCTTGGATAAAGAAGATGACGAAGTCCAATTTCCCTTCTATGCTGTCCCTACTGGTGACTCTGAGTGTTATTTTAAGATTCCATTAAATATCTATTCAATGAATGAAGAACAGATTACAATTTATAGCAATAACTATATTGCTAAGGGAAGCTTGATAGAGTTACACAATGACTTTCTCGCTTCGCGTAAATTTACAGTCAGTAACGTCTCCCTCGACAGGGAAAGCGGTGGTTACTTTCTCCACCTTATCCTCGATCCCATTGAACATGGTGATCTCTTACCAACGATTCGTAGGATCATGGTCAAGTCCCCTCCTTTAGCTGAATAAAGATATTTAAAAGTATTTAGGAGTACCTTTGAAAAAACTCGAAAGAAGTTTAGGCTTAACAGCAGTTGTGGCCATCAGTATTGGCTCAATGTTGGGATCAGGAATTTTTGTACTTCCAGGTCTGGCCTTCGAACTTACTGGACCAAGTGTTTGGTTAGGATATTTAGTCGCGGCCATTTGTGTTCTGCCAGCGGCCATGAGTAAATCAGAACTCGCAACGGCCATGCCAACTTCAGGTGGAACCTATGTTTATCTGGAGAGAACTTTTGGACCCCTGGCCGGAACAATTTCGGGTCTCGGACTTTGGCTTTCACTATTATTGAAGGCCTCTTTTGCTCTGGTTGGTTTTGGGGCCTATCTCAGTGTTCTGACAGACTATGATCTCAATACACTTGCCCTCTCACTTACTCTCGTTATTACAATCCTCAATATTGTTGGAGTTGGTAAAGTTAGTAGCTTTCTCATTTTCATTGTCGCCTGCTCACTTGGGTGTCTTCTCTTACTTGATACAACAATTATGCTCAACCCAATCCGAGTTGAAATAGATAATTGGTTTCCCAATGGCGGCACAGGCTTCTTAAAATCTGCCGGTCTGGTCTTCGTCTCATATGCCGGAGTTACCAAAGTGGCGGCCATTGCAGAGGAGATCAAGGATCCAGAGAAGAACTTACCACGAGGGATTATGATCTCTCTTTTCACGGTTGCAGCAGTTTATTGTTTTACGACATATGCACTTGCTAAGTTCGTTCCAATGGAAGCTCTTAAGGGTAATCTTAAGCCCATTTACACTATGGCCACAACTTATGGTGGACACACTTTTGGTTCATTTATTGCTGTATTGGCCATTCTCACGATGACATCTATGGCAAATGCAGGAGTACTCGCCTCGTCAAGATTCCCCTTTGCCATGGGGCGAGATAATCTTATTCCAAGTCGCTTTGGTCATCTTCATAAGAAATTTCTTACCCCTGTATGGAGTATCCTTATTTCAGGATTACTAATTGCAGCGGTTATTCTCTTTCTCGATGTTCCAAAGATTGCCAAATTGGCCTCCTCTTTTATTCTTATCATTTACTTGCTAGAGAATGTTGCGGTCATCGTCTTAAGAGAAACAAGAGTTCAGTGGTATAGACCTTCATACAGAAGTCGCTTCTATCCTTTTACTCAAATCATAGGAATAATCGCCAGTTTAGTTCTACTCTCAGAAATGGGACAATTGGCCATCGTTGGGCTTCTATCTATTTCAATACCAGGAATCTTTATCTTTCTGGCCTATGGAAGAAAGAGAACCAATCGCAAAGGTGTTGTCGGGATCCGTGGAAAAAGGGCTGATCTGGTTGACGAAAAAGTCTTTGGTCCAAGCTCAATTGAAACCATGGACTTAAGCCGTGATGCTTCAGTTGTTGTGGCCCTTCTTGGGAAGGAAAGATCACCAGAGATGCTTATTGAAATGGGTGCCTCTTTAACTGGAGAAGGAAGTTTAGAAGTGGCCCACTTAACAGAGGCCCCTGAACAAACAGATCTAAGTGACTTTATTGATGAACCAGCAGAACTTCGCTCTTTGAGAAGACGTGTGATTGCCATGGCCATTGAAAAGGGTGTTCCTATTACTTTTGACCCTGTTGTCTCTCACGATATCGCAAAAACAATCTATGAAGTCAGCCAGAGAATGCACTGCCAGTGGCTAATGCTTGAATGGGCCGGAAGAGGGCGTGGAAACTTTACGGTATCAACACCAATTGATTGGTTAAAGTCACACCTCGAGTGTAATTTAGCTATTTTTAGAGATACCGGTGTTCGCTATGTCAGAAAAATTCTTGTTATTCTCAATCACCACCCTATCGACAATACCGTTGTTGAAACGGCCGCTCACTTTGCCGAGGTAAATAAGGCAGACATTACTTTTGGAATGTTTGTTCCAGAAGGAATGAGTGAGGAGATGACGACCAACCAAGAAAGTTACATCAATAATACTGTCGCGCATGTTAAAACTCGAAAAAGTACAATGCTCCTAACGGGACAAGATAAAGTCGAAGTCATCAGTGGCTCGGCCGTTGAGTTTGACCTCTTAGTGATTGGAGCAACAACAAAGTATAGCTGGAAGAATAAATTTGGTACCGAAGAAGATAAGATTATCGCCGATGCCGCTTGTTCAGTTATCTGTCTCTATGGTGCAAGAACTATCACTAAATAAGCTAAGGGCCTGATTTCAGGCCTGATTAGCCCTGTATTTTCTATCACATTGCTATCATTTTTTCCGATTCTAGGGCATATAAGCTCTATGAAGAAAATCATTATCTCACTACTTACTCTGAACACAATGGCCATTGATTTCTCTAACTTTGGGGGAATTGATATCGACCACTCACCTACATGGAGAGATTATCGAAATAGTCTTAGAAGTGAGGTTGGGACTTGTCAGATTAAACTCGCAGAGAAAGAGTATACTCTTAATGACGGCAAAAAATATGAAGAGGCTTTAGAGTTCATTAAAAGTTTTAATCCTTCACTCTATGCAAGAGCACAACAGGCCATTGAAAATGGAGAGCTCCATATCCGAGAGTTCACAGATTACATTCGCCAGCAATACGGAATTGATAAGAAGACATCGGCACTCTTTATTCATGAGAAGAATTCGATCTATATTAATAAGTCAGATGAACTAGGTCTACTTACAATATTTCTCTACCATGAGCTTTCCCATGCCTTTGACGAGAAGATCCCTCTTGAGCTGAAAGAGGTTTTTGAGCTCTTTGATCTTTATAAAACAAAGTATGATGAGCTCTATGAACAGGCATTAACAAGAGGCTATACTCCAAGTAGCGAAGTCCACTTCTCAGAGTTTCTCTCTAGTGAAGAAGACTCTCAACTAGAAGATGTTTACAATGCCTATAATGAAGTTGATTCAATCGCTAGATTTAGAGCAGAAAGATACGCTTTTAATCAGCAAGATCTCTACGTGAAATATCTAATTGAAAATTATGATTGTTATGGAAGTTACATTGAAGAGCATAAGAAAAAGAACCGTCTTAAGCTCTATGAGAACACTCCCGATAGCTATATTAGAAGTGCTTATAATCTATAAAAAAAGCCCTCTTTAAAGAGGGCCTTTCTATATCTAGTTGAATTTTACAACACAGTAATTCTTCTTTCCCTTTTTTATAATCAGAGAAGTTTCACTAGCAAGATCCTCAGAAGTAATCTTCTTCTCAACATCGGCCACTTTAACATTATTTATCGCGACACCATTTTGTTGGACAGATCTTCTGGCCTCCCCCTTTGACTTGAAAAAAGGCGTCTGAGCAAGCATCTCTAAATAATCTCCCCCCTCTCCTTCAAGAAAAGATTTCTCTAGTGTGATAGCAGGAACATCTTCAAAAATTGAGCTCAATTGAGCATCAGTCACATTTTCAATCTTCTGTCCAAAGAAGAATGATGTTGCTCTAAGAGCGGCCTCAAGTCCCTCTTCACCGTGAACAAGCTTAACAACCTCTTCAGCAAGAGCTTTTTGTGCCGCTCTTAAGTGAGGCTCATTTTCTGTCTTGTCTTTAAGAGAAGCAATCTCCTCAAGACTTAGGAAAGTATAACACTTAAGAAGTGAGTCCACGATTGAGTCATCTTGATTTAACAAGAATTGATACA
Organism: Bacteriovorax sp. DB6_IX; assembly: GCF_000447775.1. GTDB lineage: Bacteria > Bdellovibrionota > Bacteriovoracia > Bacteriovoracales > Bacteriovoracaceae > Halobacteriovorax_A. Next base: position 29 of record NZ_AUNJ01000218.1, on the reverse strand, counting down.
TCTTATATGGTGAAGTCATTTCTGCACTT
>NZ_AUNJ01000217.1 GCF_000447775.1 Bacteriovorax sp. DB6_IX | reverse complement strand
CAATCTTATGGATCAACTTGAGTTAACAATGGACTTGGCTCAGCTTTATTTTGAAGATTACAATACAGATTGTCCTATACACGGAATAAAAATGTCTGAAGGTTCGGCGCTATTTGCCACTTCTGTTGAGGCCTTAGTTGATTCGGACAAAGATATTCTCCATTTCTTCGTTGATAGAGAGGTTTATTCAGAGAATCTTTCAGGTGCACCTGTAAGGTCATTTTCACAAGACGATCAAAACGTAAGAGATTTCAACGAAGAAGATCAGTATTGGGAATTATTTCGTATAAAGGGCGGAAAGCTATCAGGACTAGAAAAGAAATTGGGAGATTTTCCATTCTTAAAGAGCCTCAGTGCAGTTCTTCTGACTCTAAATGCGGCCAGTGGAAAGAATGAATTCATTAGACTTAAAGATCAGCAGGTGTGTATTGAATGTCTAAAAGAAGAATTGAAGTTTGCTAAAACTGTCGATGAATTAATCCCATTTAATGGGGTAGGTGCTTGTTTACCATGTAAGGGTTATGGTTCAGTTTTGGAGTATAGCAGGGCAAAGCTTGTGAAGTATCCAAGTTTATCTATTGGAGAAGGCGCTGTAAGTATCCTTGAGTACAGTAAATTCAATCGATATTATTCTTCTTTTGAAAAAGAAGTTAAGAAGAAAAAAATCTCTATTCATGTTCCTTTTGAAGAAGTTGCTGAAGATGTATGGCCAATTCTGATGAATGGGCAGGGAAGCTTTCCAGGTGTTTTAGAAATGCTCTCTTGGCTTGAAGAGAAGAGATATAAGAGAAGTGTGAGAATCTTTTTAAGAGGTCTCCAGGTCGATAAGAAGTGTGGAGAGTGCGATGGAGCCAGAGTTGCTAAGAATACTGGTCGCTATCATACCTACCGAGATCTATTACCAAGCTATGGAGATATTTTAAGATTCTCTGTTGAAGAGCTCTATGACCTTTTAAATGGATTAAAGATAAAAGAGAAGCAAATTTATATTGATAGGGCTTTTCATAAGCTAAGTCTTGCTATGGAGTTAGGTCTAGCACCTTATAAGCTAACGACTAAACTTAAAGAGCTTGAGACAAATGAATATCAAAAATCCCTTCTTGTTCGTTACTTAAGTTATCAAGGAAGTGGTTCTCTCTTTGTTTTAGATGAACCTAGTTTGGGACTAGATTTAGATGAACAAAAAGTTCTTGGAAAATATCTCAAAAACCTTTCAAAAAATAATACCGTAGTTCTGGTTGATCACTCTCAATATATTCAATCAAAAAGTGATCTCGTCGTAGAGATGGGGCCTGGGGCAGGACATCTTGGTGGTGAAATTGCTTATATGGGTAACTATAAATCAAAAACCAAGAAGAGGGTTGAACTTGAAAAACCTGTTAAAGGGAAGGGAAAACTAACATTAAAAGGAATTGAGTTTGAAGAAAAGAAAATTCCTAAAGTTGAGATACCTTTAAATACAGTTTCAACAGTTCATTCTTATCTTGAATCATTTTCAAAGAGATTAATTAGTGATGTTGTTGCCAATGATCTTTACATGCATCACTTTGATGAGAAATTAAACTACGATACTGAATATTCTGTGAAGTCATATAATAAGTATGAGAACTTTGATGACATCATTGTTTATAGAACCAATGTTGATAGGGCTTCTGGTCGTTCAACAGTTGGAACAATGCTCGGATTGACTCCACATGTGAGAAAATATTTTGCGAATCTTCCTGTTTCGAAGAATCTAGGCTTGAAAGATGGACACTTCTCTCCAAACTCGGATCTTGGAAAATGTTCGGTATGTGAAGGTAAAGGGATTCGTGAAATTGATATGCAATTTCTTGAAGACGTTTCATTTCCATGTGACGAATGTGATGGAAAGAAATTGAATAAGTTTTATGCAAATATCAGTGACGGAAGAATTACAGCTTATGAGGCCTACAATATGCCTTTAAGTGAATTATTTGAGATTGTTCCAACGACTCCGAAAGTTCGAAGAATTTTAGAGTTCTTAAGAATGCTAAATTTAGATTACTTAACCTTAGATCGAAATCTTCCTTCCTTGTCTGGGGGAGAAAGATTAAGAGTTAAGTTTCTAAATACTCTTCAAAAAAATATTGAGAACTCACTCCTCATTTTTACAAGTCTTTCATATGGCCTTTCAGATGTTGAACTTGTGAAAATAAGAGAGCTTCTAATAGGTCTTGCAGGCAAGGGAAACACAATCCTTCTAGTAGATAACCACCCGATATTTAAAGACTTTAGTAAGGTTAATATCGAAATAAAGGACTAAAAAGCTAAAGTATATAATTGAGTTTGCCGATAGGGTATTTGGTAACTATCGGTGGTTTAATGCTCAGACTATTAATACTCACATTCCTATCTGTAACGGTTTCAGCGAAGCTCTTCCCTGTACCATTTAGCAAGCAGCTAAGTGAAGCAGATGGAATAATCTATGGAGTATTCTTAGGGGAAGGGTCGAAGAAGCTTCCTGATGGAAAGATTGTCACTGAAGCCAGTTTCAAGCTTAATAAAACTGTTGGGCTAGAAAATCGTTACCTCGTTAATAAAAAGTTATTCAAAATTCAATTTGATGGTGGAGAGTGGCAAGGTCTACGTCATCAAAATCGTACCGCTCCACAATTTATTGTGAATAAGGCCTATGTTGTTCTTATAAAAAAAGGGCAGTATGCATTCACTCCGTATATGGATCGCCTAGGGGCATATGAAGTCATTTATGAAGTGATCGATGATCAAGAAACACTTGGAGTTAAGTCTCTTGCATTTCCTGAGCATCCTAAGCTTGGTTTTATTCCATATCGAACATTTGATATTCTCGTTCATAGTGCTTATGGCAGTTATATGTCTGAGACGAGTGCAAATCAATTCGTGTATATTCCTAAAAAAGATATTGAAAGAACTCCAGGATCAATTGATGAAGAAGAGAGTCCCGTTAAGAAGAAAGGGCAAATGAATGCTCTTTGGTTCGCTCTAATTCTTGGACTTCTTGGTGCTTATAAAATGCGTAAAACCAGACGATCTTAATTAAATGACACTCTGTGGTGAGTCTTACCTAAATACTCTTAATATTTATTCTTTTTTTGTTCCACTTACAGTAAAATAATATTGTGAATTATTGACCATGGAAGGGTATTTAATGAAATTTTTGAAAACTATCTTAGTTGCTTTGCCAATTCTTTTACAAGCAACATCATACTCGCAAGATCTAATGAGCGAGAGAATCAGAAAAATTGCTGGAAAAAAGAGATCTGTCTATTTTAAGAAAGGTATTTTCCACAGCGGAACGAATAAAACAGCATCCGTTCTAAAAGCAATTCGCCATGGTTATCAACCGGCCAATGGTTATGAAAGATTAGTTTTTGATTTCAAAACAACAACACCTCCAAAAGTTTATGGTTATAAGTCAGATGGTGAGAAGAAAATCTTTATTGATTTTTTTAATACATCTCTAGCTTCTGATCATGGAGTATTTGGAACAACTAAGTATATTGATAAAATTGATTTCTATCCAGTTGGTGATGAATCACTTTCAGTAGAGGTTGCTTTAAAAGGTAAACACTCTATCGACGTCTTCTATTTAGAAAAGCCTGGAAGACTCGTCATTGACATCAAAAAACAATAGAGAGGAAAGATGAGCGAATTGGAAGAGTACAACGTACAAATTTCAGAAACACCTGGAGATGAAGTATTTCCAGAAGAGGCCGTGATTATTCCTATTATGAATAGTCCTATCTTTCCAGGGATGATTGCACCAATTATTCTTACGGAAGATAAATTTACAGCAGAGCTAGATGAGTATCTTGTTAAGAATGGATACCTTGCTCTTAACCTTGTTAAGTCTGACTTAAAAAATGAAGAAGGTGTTA
>NZ_AUNJ01000216.1 GCF_000447775.1 Bacteriovorax sp. DB6_IX | reverse complement strand
CTCACTGATGTGACATACCCTGAGCCCTATCCTGAAGATGGAGTTTTAAGTCAATTAGATCAAGTTTTTATAACTCCACATATTGGTGGAAGAAGAGAAGATATTTGGAATCTTCTAATAGAAAGAACAATTAATGAATTAGAGAATTGGAAATAATATGAATGAATTTTACCAGCAATTTGAAATGATCTTTGGACCAAGAAAAGGTCTTATTCCTTCAATCCTAGAGGATGATGAGAACTCAAGCTTCCCACGTGAGGCGCAGAGTCTTATCAATCAAGGAATTTTAAGATTTCTAATTCCAATGGAGTTAGGAGGAGAGTTAAAGGGGATCGATCAGCTCTTCGCTCTTGGAAGATCACTTGCAAGACGAAATGTAACTTCTGCCATCGCTGTTGGACAATGTTTCTTAGGCTCACTGCCTGTATGGATTCACGGCAGTGCCGAACAAAAACATGCGCTCACTTCTATTCTTTCTCAGGGAGGACTGAATTGTCTGGCCCTCACAGAATTGGAGCATGGGAGTGATATCTCTGCAAGTGAAGTCACAATTGATGAGACTGAAGATAGTTTTATTCTCAATGGTCAAAAGTGGTGCATCAATAATGCGACGAAGGGAAAGGTGATGAGTGTCTTGGCCATTGCTGAAAATGGGCCAACACTGCTTTTTATTGATAAGAGTCAACTTTCAAAAGATGATTACGAAAATATTGATAAACTAAAAACACACGGTATTCGCGGAGCTGATATTAGTGGAATCAAGTTCGATGAACTTAGCCTTCCTAAAGATGTTGTCATTGGAAAGAAGGGACGCGCTTTAGAGACTGTTGCGCGAACTATGCAAATTTCTCGAACTCTCTGTGCTGCATTCTCTCTAGGTGCTGCGGATTCTACATTTCGCGATATGCTAGATTTCACGCATTCTCGTGTTCTCTATGATGAACTCCTTAAAGATAGAGGTAGCGTAAAATCTCTTAGCTCAAAAGCACTGGCCCTTATTCTTGCAAGTGAGGCCTTATCGATAAGTGTCACTAGAATGGCCACTTTAGCTCCTAAGTTTATGGCCCTTTATTCAGCTGTCACAAAGTCATTCATACCGCATATGATTGAAAAGCAAATTGGTATCTCAAGTGAGATTCTAGGTGCGAGATATTATCTTAGAGAAAATGATTATCCTCTCTTTCAAAAGAATGTCAGAGATCATGCGGTTGTTTCACTCTTTGATGGTAGTATGGGGGTTAACCTCTCTATTATTGCTTCTAAATTCAATAATATTAAAAACCACATTGATGCTGAAGAAGAGTATGATTTTGAGGAAGTTTATAATTTAAAATACGAAACTCTTCACTTTGATGGCTCTTCACTTAAGCTCTCTTCTCGTAGTGAAGATTTCATCTTCTCTGCCTTCAACACTCTCTATGATGAGGATACAAGAGGGATCGTTCTACAGCTTCGCTCAGAAGTTGAGAAATTAAGATCTTTCATTGAAGGTGTAACTGATTATACTGCTTATTTGGCAAGGGATGCGGCCCTTAAGTATTGTCGTGTGGTTACGGCCATCAATTATCTTCTCTTTACCGATTACAATAAGGATAAGATGATAGGCGATTTTACAACTGACGATTCTATTCAATTTGTCATTAGTACCATCTTAGATGATTCTTGTGATTATCAATATGATGAATCGGTATATAAGAATATTCTTAGTGGAAAGCTTGTTTCGCATTTTGATATTGGAGTTAATGAATGAAAAATATCTTAATCTGTAATAGAGGAGAGATTGCCTATCGTGCACTTGAGGCCTGTAAGAAATTAAAACTTAGAAGCTTTGTTATCGCCAATGATAGTGAGAAGGAGACATTACTGGCCCAAGAGGCCGATAAGCTGATTACTTTTTCTGATGCCATCAATCCTTTTACAAATTTAGATATTATTGAAAAACTTGTTGGCCAGTATCAGATTGATGCAATCTATCCTGGTTATGGATTTCTTTCTGAAGATAGCCGTCTTGCCAAGCTCTGTGAAGATTTAGGAATTGCTTTTATTGGCCCACGCTCTGAGACTTTGAGTGCTCTAAGTTCAAAACGTGAGTGTATGAGCTTTGCAAAGAAATGCCAATTTGAAGTATTAAAAATTGATGAAGAAGATATAAAGTTAAAGGATTTTCCTCTCATGCTAAAGGCCTCTCTCGGTGGTGGGGGACGTGGAAATTCAATCGTTAAAAACTCCGATGACTTTAATAGTGAGATGCAAGAGCTTAAGAAGCGCTCTCTTAGTCTTTTTCAAGATGATGATATTATAGTTGAGAGATATCTTCCCACTGCTAGACATATTGAATTACAAATTTTTGCAACTAAGAATAAGGTCTTCTTCTTATCGAGTCGCGATTGCTCTTTACAGCGCAATTATCAAAAATTTATGGAAGAAGGTCCCGCAGAAGATCTTTTTAATCAGTATATAGAAAAGAAATATCCACATATTGAAAGAACTCTTTTAGAGCTAGGTTATCTCGGTGCGGGAACAATTGAATTTTTGTGGGATAGGGAAAATGAAGAGGCCTATTTCTTAGAGGTTAATACACGTATTCAGGTTGAGCATACGGTAACGGAATTATTATATGATATCGATTTAGTAAAAGCTCAATTCGAATTAGCGCTTGGAGAGAAAATTTCTTTTGATCAAAGACTCAATGGTCATTCTATCTGTTGTAGAATATACGCTGTTGATTCGCGTCATGATTTCTTACCTGATCCTGGAAGAATTCATCACTTTTCGAAAGAAAGTTTTATGCGCTTTGATACTTTTATAAAAGATGAAGGTGTTATTTCACATCAATATGACCCTTTAATTGGTAAATTAATGGTTCACGGTAAAACACGTCAGCAAGCGATTGATAAGGCCATTAAGGCCCTTGAGGAACTTGTGATACATGGAGTTTGCACTAATAAAGATTACCTTCTCGCAACTTTGAAAAATGAGGAGTATCGCCAAGATAAGCATCACGTGAGTTGGGCCCAGGAGAGCTTTGAAACTCATTGGTCTTCTTCTTTTGAAGATTCTTCAATTGAGGAGAATGAATTATTACCAATATGGAATGAGATATTAAAAAAATCATCAGACTCATCATCTCGAGTTTGTTTTGGGAAAATGACACATAAGGATTTGAGTTATCACTATTCAATTAATGATAATACGCTTTGGCTTGAAAGATGTCATGATGGCGAGGTTCTCGTGACAAGCGCTGCCCATTCATTTTGGCGAGAAGATTTTGCCAAGAAGGAAAGGGCCTATGCTTCTCCAATTACAGGCAAAGTCGTTGATCTCTTTGTCTCTCTAGGTGATACTGTCTCGAAAGGTCAAACCCTAGTCAGTCTTGAGGCCATGAAAACTCTTGTTGAGATTAAGGCCTTAAAAGATGGGGAAGTGACATGTTTAAATATTGTTAAAGATGGATTAGTCGATCAAGGTCAAGTTGTTCTTGATATAGAATAAAAAAAGCGTCGTTTAAAACGACGCTCATTATTTAAAGTGATTTAACGTGATCAATGAGTTGAGAGACTGTTTTAATTTCCATCGCTTTTTCTTGCTCGATGATAACGTCATAGTCTTCTTCTAGTGATGAGATTAAGTCTGCGATGGCTATTGAGTCCATCTGTAGATCAGACTTAAACTCCTGATCATTTTGAATTTTTTCTGTTTCAATTCCTGTAATCTCAGAAATGAGCTCTTTAATTTCAGCTTCACTTGCCATGAACCTCTCCCTATTCAATATTGCAGTCTTCAACAAGCTTATCAAGCATGAATCTCTTCATTTCTGCGGCTTCATAAACTGTATCAATAATAATCTGTTGTTCTTCAATGCTAAGTTCTGCCTTAAAGAGAACTTCTTCTTGTTCTGCAAGATGGTCTTCATCTAGATCACCGTGCTCTCTAAAGAATGTGATCGCCTTTTTCTCTTTCTCATCAAGAGCGTTGACAATTTCCTTAACAACCTTAGGGGCCAATTCTGTGGCCATCCCCTCTAGGAAGTAGAGAACTCCAAAGGCCGCAAATGGATTTTCAATAGCTACTTTATAATGAAAGAAGCTTACCCAAGAAGTGACCCCGATTGGGACTTTCTGGGCCATGACTTCACTCTTATGAAATCCAAATTTTTCGAGATCTTTAATGGCCATAAGTTCATGACCCATCTCTTCTGATGAATGTTCTAGAATCCACTTTCTAATCTTTAAGTGTTTTGAATCCATTCTTCTTGCTGCTAGAGGAGTAAAAGAAGATGTCAGTGTGACATATTGATATGCATAGTGAAGATACTTAATATAGTATTCTTTTGCATTCTCACCATTTGTAATATCTTGGTAGAATTTAGACTCCTCAATTAATTTGATTCCTCTATTTAGTGCTTCTTTTAGTGAGCTTTCAAAACTCATGAAATCCTCCTTGCAGGGTT
>NZ_AUNJ01000215.1 GCF_000447775.1 Bacteriovorax sp. DB6_IX | reverse complement strand
CCTGAAGTTATCCAAAGCTTTGAGTCCGGATCTGATATCGAAGAGAGCTTAGCTGCTATCTACGACTCTGACAGAGGCGTCGATATGGACTTTCTATTTGCAAAGATAAATAACAATCCCAAAGTTATTAATATCTCATCAAGTATCTTCAATACTGATATCATTGCAAAGAACTTAGACAAGCCACTTCTAAAACTTAATCAAAATATTGAGATTGCAACTAGTCAAGAAGGAGGAAAAACTATTGTCTATGCCTACTCTATTCGACCGATTATCTCTTCACAAACAGGAGAAGTACTTGGGGATATCACAGTGGGAATTATTATTAATAATAATCTCAACATGCTTGAAAGGCTCAAGGAAATTGAGAACCTTATAGATATCGATATCTACTATAATCAAGACAAAATTCTTGATTTAACACAGACTGATTACGAACATACCGAAAAGTATATAGAGAATGATATTACCATCAAAGGCGATAGTGTTATCGCTCCCTTTAAGCTTACTCTACCGGGTTCTGAGAAGCTGACAATATACTCAACATATAAGTCAGACAGTTTCTCTCGCCTAGAAGAGAAATATAAGAAAGATCGTCTGATTTTATTCTTTTTAATTTTTGGTCTAGCGGCCTTCTTCTTTATTATCTTCAATAGCTTAATTACAACACCCCTGCAAAAACTGGTCTCATATACAAGAACCCCTCCTGAGGAACTCGATCTTATGACCCCTGAGTTTGGAATCATTGAAGAGTTTCAAAAGCTTGGAACTGATTTTCACAAGGCCTTTACAAGATTGGCAATACTCAACCAAGGCCTAGAGAACGAAGTTAACGAAAGAACAATTGAGCTAGAAGAGAAGAAAGATCTCTTAGAAAAACAACTTATTGAACTTAAGGCCCTCCAAGAGAGAATGATTGCCCAAGAAAAGCTCACGTCACTAGGTCTGTTACTTGCTGGAGTTTCTCACGAGATAAGAAACCCGCTAAATCTCATCCAAAACTCTGCTTTTATCCTCAATGAAATTGTTGAGGAAATTGATGAAGAAGAAAATCCAACGAAGAGAATGGAGCTTTTTGAAGAACATAAAGATGTTTTTAAGGATGTTGCAAATATTGTTATTCAGCACTCTCAACGCTCAACACGAATCATTAAGTCTATGCTTGATCAGTCAAGAGGCTCTTCTGTTGATCGAACAAAGGCCGATATCAAGGAAATCATTCTTACCAACCTCAATTATATTAACAAGGCCACTGATACAAGTTTTTATCTAAAAACAGAAATCGTAAAAAGCTTTGATCATATTAATCCTTTTGAAGTCTATGAAAGAGAGCTAGGACAGGTATTTATTAATACTCTTGAAAATGCATTCTATGCACTACAAAAGAAGGCCAATCTAGAAAAGAACTTTTCTCCACGTCTTGAGATTTCAACAAAGAGAGAAGATAACTATGCCGTTATTACGATTAGAGATAATGGTATCGGCATACCTGAAGATATTAAGAATGATATTTTTGAAGCTTTTAAAACGACCAAGCCTGCCGGAGAGGGAACAGGGTTAGGACTGTCAGTCTCGATGGATATCATTAAAAAGCATGATGGTGAGATTATAGTGAATTCACTTGAAAATGAGTTTACAGAATTTATTATTAAAATTCCGATCATCAATGAAGACTAAGTCATAAGGATATTCGAGATTATTTTAAGATAAATTTAAGATAACTTAAGGAGGAGGAGTTATGTTAAAACAATCACTTCTAGCAATTTCTTTGTTAGCAGGAATGAGCACAAATGCAGCTCAAGGGGGCTTACTCAAGGCCAAGGATCATATCAACTATAAGTTTGGTGGTCGACTCATGCTAGACGGCGCGTACTATGATGACGACAAAACGGATCTCCAAAGTGGTACAGAAGTAAGAAGAGCAAGGCTCTATTTCGCAGGTGTTTTAAAGAAGAACTGGGACTTCATTGTACAAATTGATTATGCTGGAAATAAGACAACTATCAAGGAAGCCCATATCGCCTACTCTTGGGAGAAGTCGGTTTTAAGCATAGGAAATATGCTGCCACCATTTTCACTACAATTACAAACAAGCTCTAAATGGCAAACCTTTGTCACAAGAAGCTTACCTGTTCTTGCACTAAATCCAGATAGCTCATTTGGTCTATCTTATAAATATAGTGCTAATAATTATTTTTTTAAAACAGGGATTTATGGTGGAACATCTGCTGAAAATACAGAGAGAGAAAGGTTCATCTTTGCTATGAGAGGAGCAACTCTTAAGAAGTTTGGGTCATCTTTAAACCACTTTGGACTCTCTTACTTGCACGTTGCCAGAGAAGATCAGGCGGCATTTAAATCAAGTAACGAAACTCACGTTGACTCATATGACTTTGTTAGCACAGATCAAATTGATAACCGTCAATCAGATCGCCTTGCCCTAGAGTACGCACTTGTTGCCAAGTCATTCTCTACTCAAGCCGAGTACTTCTTAGTTGATGTTAGAGGAAAAGGTGGCATTCAAGATACAATAAGTGGTTGGTATGCCTTTATGAGTTGGTTCCCGACTGGTGATACGAGAAGCTATAGCATAAACTCTGCGGCCTTTGGAGAAGTCATGCCAAGGAAAGAATTTGGCGAGACAGGAATTGGCGCAATAGAACTCGCTCTTCGCTATAGTAATATAGATTTCACAGGAAGCTTAAATGGTGGAGAACAAGATAATATTGCAGCTGAAATAAATTGGTACCCAGGAGGAGGCCTTAAATTCATGCTTAATCAAACATTTGTTAATGCTGAGAAAAATGGCGTTAAAGACAAACCTTCAATAACCCAGTTCAGAGCTCAAGTTACATTCTAAACAACTGAAAATATTAAGATTTGGTCACAAAGAATGTGGCCAATCTTAACTTGTAATAATTAATATTTACGGCATAATTTAGAAATAAATAATTTGAAAAGAATATAAAAGAGAAACTATGAAGAAGTTAACTCAGCTCATTCTATCGATGCTAATATTATCATCCGCATTCGCCAACTCACAGTTGAGTTCATCTATTTTTCATATCGCCCCTTGGGGCTATCGAAATGCCAACGGGGATATCGCCGGTCTAGAATATGAGATCATCAAAGAGATTGAAAAAGATATTGGTGAGCCAATAAAGATAAATCTAGTTCCCTACAACCGAATGATTTATCAGCTTAAAAATGGTTCCTCAGACTTTAGTATTTTCTTTAGAAGTCCAAAGAGTGAAGAAAGTGCAGAACCATTAGTAAAATGGGGCAGCTTAGATATTATTGTCATCACCAAACAAGGTAATCCTATAAAAGACTATGACGACCTCAAAGGGCAAAAAATCGGAGTGCGCCTGGGAGGATTTTTCGATAAGAGATTTGATAATGATAAGCAACTCTACAAGGTTACTCAAAGAGACTATGCTGAGTGTATTGAAAAGTTTAAGACCGGAAAGCTTGATGCAGTCATAGGAACTGCCGCGACTCTTTACTATGAATTACAAAAGCAGAATGTCCCAATTGACTCCCTAGCAAAGCCCTACTTTATTGGCCAAAAAGAAGACTGGCTCCACTTTAGCCGACTTTCAACAAATAAAGACAAGAAAGATAAAATCAAAGCATCAGTTGAGAAACTCATCAAAAATGGTACTTTTCAAAGAATATTTAGCAAGTACCTACCAAAGAAATGGCTACGAGTAGAGAATTAATTGATTCAGATCAAGGATCAATTCTCAAGAAAGTGGTAACTTCTAATAAAAGGAGTTTCCATGGGTATTTATAATTCAAATTCAAAAGCTAGCTCAGACAAAATCGAACTTATCACAACAGCGAGAAGTCTCAATTCAATGACGTTGACACCTCCCCCTGAGTTTGGTGGCCCAGAAGATCATTGGACACCAGAAGACCTTTTTAGTGCGAGCATATCGAGTTGTTATATTCTAACTTTTAAGGCCATCGCTCGGGCCAAGAAAATGGAATGGAATACCTTAGAAGTTGATGTTGAAGCCAAACTTGAAAAGACTGAATCAGGACTTAAGTTTACAGATGTTAAAATTATGCCCCATTTAGAGATTTGTTGCTCCAAGTCAGCGGATCCTTATTTAGAACTCCTTTATAAGGCCAAGGATCACTGCCTTGTCACAAAGTCTATGAATTGTAATTTTGAAGTCTTACCTAAGATTAAGATAAAGGCGAAATAAACTCAACGCTCTGCAAATTATTTACAAAATAGCCTTCACCCGATAAAGTTTTACTCTAGACATCTCAATGGAGCCACAGGTGAAAACGCTGCAAAAAATATTTAAGAATAATAAAGAGTGGGCAGATCGTATAAATAAAGAAGACCCGACTTTTTTTGAGAGACTTTCCAAGCAACAGTCTCCAAAGTACTTGTGGATTGGCTGCTCTGATAGTCGTGTTCCTGCGAACCAAATTATTGGACTTGATCCAGGAGAAGTTTTCGTTCACAGAAATGTCGGAAACCAAGTTATTCATACTGATATCAACTGTCTTGCGGTCATCCAATACTCAGTGGATGTGCTTAAAGTTGAGCATATTATTGTCTGTGGGCACTATGGTTGTGGTGCCGTAAACACGGCCATTAAGGGACTCTCTCTAGGAGTTATCGACAACTGGATTCTCGGCATCAAAGAAGTTTATAATATGAACTTCAAAAAGCTTGAAGGCTTTAGTGAAGAAGAAACTTTTAATAAAATGTGCGAATTAAATACGATTCAACAAGTTAAGAATATCTGTCACAATTCGATTGTCCAAGCGGCTTGGAATAGAGGCCAAAAGCTTTGTATTCACGGTTGGATTTATGGCCTAGCTGATGGTCTATTAAAAGATTTGGATGTGACTATCGATAGTCTAGAACAGGTTAATGACTCATTTGTTATTTCAGATAAAATTGATATCTAAAACACAATACTAGCTCCTCTATTGAGGAGCTAGCTTTTCTTAGCGAAGCTCTCTTCTGAGAACTTTTCCAACATTATTCTTTGGCAGCTCATCAATAAACTCGACGATCTTTGGAACTTTATATCCGGCCAAATTCTCTTTAGCATAAGCAATAACTTTCTCTTTTGTCAGACGCTCACTCTTTTTGACAATAAAGACTTTGACGACTTGACCCGATCTCTCGTTATCCTGACCAATGGCCGCCACATCTGCAACATCATCAATCTCAAGAAGAACATCTTCGACCTCATTAGGATAGACATTGAAGCCAGAGACGAGGATCATATCTTTCTTACGATCTAAAATCCTAATAAAACCTCTTTCGTCAATTGAAGCATAATCACCAGTTCTTAACCAACCATCTTCAGAAAGAACTTGTGCTGTCTCTTCTGGTTGATTCCAATAACCTTGCATGACTTGAGGACCGCGAACACAAAGCTCCCCCTCTTCTCCAAAACCAACTTCCTCACCATCAAGATTAGTAATTTTGACTTCAGTTGATGGAATGGGAATACCAATCGAACCTGCAACATCTTCACCAATAGTTGGATTACAACTCACAACAGGAGAGGCTTCTGTTAGACCATAACCTTCTATCACGCGAGATTTTGTCATTTTCTCCCACTGCTCCTTAACTGATTTCTTAAGGGCCATTCCACCTGCAACACTGAACTTCATGTAACTTAAGTCGAGCTTTTGGAACTCTTCATTATTTAGTAGAGCTTGTAAGAGGGTATTTACAACAATTGCAAGCTCTGGTTTATATGTCTTAATATCTGCAATAAGAGAGCTTAGGTCTCTTGGATTAGTTATAAGTAGGTTTGGCATTCCCATTTTAAAGAACCCCATAATATTAACTGAAAGAGTAAAGACATGATAAATAGGAAGCGGGGCTAAACTCATCGGTCTAGAATCACCAAGACCGGCAACAATCCATTCGGCCATCTGCTCCATATTCGCAATAAGGTTTCGATGTGTCAGCATCGCGGCCTTAGTCTTTCCTGTTGTTCCACCCGTATATTGAAAAAGCGCAATATCATCGCGGTGAACTTCTGGAAACTCGCGATATGAATTACTCCCGATTGAAATGGCCTTATTAAGGCCAATATAGTCACCTTTAAAAGCAGGTACCATCTTTTTAACTTTTTTAACGACAAAATTGGTTAGTGTTCTTTTAACAAGGGGAAAGAAGTCCCCTATTTGTGTTGTAATAATATGCTCAATCTTCGTCTCAGGAAGAATATTTTCTAGTTTAGATAGAAAGTTCTCACAAATAACAATCGCCTTTGCCCCACTATCTTGCATAACCTTCTTGACTTCTCTTTCAGTATAAAGAGGATTCGTATTCACAACAATCAAACCAGCCTTAAATGCCCCGTATAGAACAACAGGATACTGAAGAAGATTTGGCATTTGAATAGCAATGACGTCACCTTTTTTAAGATCTAGCTCATCGATAAGATAGTGTGCAAATGCATCTGACTTTTCCTTAACTTCACTATAAGTCATTGAAACACCCATATTAATATAGGCGACTTGTCCTGCAAATTTTTGACAAGACTCTTCAATAACTTCATTGATACTCATATATTTATCGGGATCAATTTCCTTTGCTGCTTGAGCTGGATAACTCTTATACCAAACCGCTTCCATAAATTACCTCTTAAAACTAGCCGAGCTTAAGACTCAACTCTAATATGCCGTGAGTGATAACTTTCGATTTCACTTCACCCTTTTTCTTCATTAACTTTACTATTTTATTATTTTCAGTGCTGGCCGTTCCATAGAGTTCTTTAATCCCTCTCTCCTTCGCAGCTTCACACAAGTGATCAAATAGATAATTTCCAATTCCAAGGCCTTGAAACTTATCAAGGATCGTAATTGCGAATTCCGCCCTTTCAAGATTATCTTCATCAACAAAGAAGCGAACTGTTCCAACTGGCTCAAAGCTCTGATCCACAACTTTAAGTATAGCCAGGGCAACATGCCTGACAAAATCAACTTCAGTGAAGATCTTCAACTCTTTTTCTGTAAAGCCCTTTTTTAATGTTAGAAACCTCTTCTTGCGAGACTCAATTGAAAGGTCTTTAAGTGCCATAACAAGACCTTCCTTGTCACTAGGCCTTATGGCGCGACAGAGAAATTCTCCACGACTTGGATGGTTGAAAATTTCAGAAAATTCTTTCGTATACTTCATTGGTCACTCTCAATACATGAGTTATAGAGAATATGAATATACTTTTTCTCAATAACCTCTAATTCTAAACTATCACGCCCTCTTGAAATCCAAGCATGAATCAACTCCCTGGTTGCTCCTAGCAGTAAGGCATCCAGGATCATCGGCTCAACTAACTTTAGACGAGAGGCCTGTGCTTTTGAACTCAGGTGCTCGTACATCTGCTTAGAAAAGATTGCGAACTCCTCCATCATTATCTCACGGAAATTCTTAAATCCCGTTCCAGAAACACACCAAAGAAAATGACTCTTCTGTATCTCATGACTGTGCCAACGAAAGTACTCCGCGATCACAGCATAGAGACTTTCTTTAAAATCATTCTCTCCCATGGCCTTTTGAAGAAGAGAGTCTCGTAAATCAGAGGAAATCTTAATAAAGAGACCCGAGAGAACATCTTCTATCCCATTAGGAAAATGATAGTAGAGAGTTCCCGTAGCAAGTCCTGTCTCTTTCTTTAATAGCGAGATACTCAAATCATAGAGCGATTGAGCTTCAATCAAATCAAGTACTTTTTGAAATACTAAATCCTGTGAACTTTCTTTCATTTCTAACCCTATAGACAATTTGTCTAGACATATTGTCCATTTTGCCATGTCATATCATTTATATCAAATACTAAATTCATCATAAATATTTGAAATCCTGTACCAACCTCGATAGAATATCTTGAACCTCAAGGAGAAAATATGCGTCACCTATGCTTTCTACTAAGTCTTATTTATTCTAGTATGGCCCTATCTTTTGGCTTTTCTGGTGTCTGGATTGGCTCAGGAGAAGGACAGACTCCCACAACAAGCTTCAATTGCTCCGAAGTCGAAATGCGTATTCACATTGAAGAAGATAAACTTATCTTAAGAGGTGGACACTACAACTGTGATTCACTTAGTGCGGAATATCCTTATAGTGTCTTCACAATTAAGGATGGAGTACTCTTTGAGAGAGATCAAGCGGTAGGAACGATTGATGAGCAAACGATTCTCTTAGAATCTCCTAAAGACGGATTTGAAATGACACTTAATCTCTATAATGGAAGCCTCTATTTCAATGAGGCTTGGGTTGATGGAGAAGATTACCTCGTTCTTGGAGCAGAGCTTAAGAGAATTGCAAACTGATATACAGATATGGGGTTAAAAATTGAGGGTTTTGAAGTAAAAACATCAACTTGCCTACTTACATTTTTAACAGCTGTGAAAATTGTGCTGATTCAGAAATGATTTCATGGAGATGAGTGAATCTCATCCCCACTTTAGTGGAGCAGTTTTAAAGAGTTGAGTAATTTTCACATAACAAATAAGTCTTATTTTTCAACCTTAAGACAATATTAATTTTTGCTGTTTTGCCTATAAAATTTTAGTTTGAGTATTGTCATAAGGTGTCCTCTGAATGAAGATGGCAACATGAATGTTATGAAGCTTCTTCTGCTCACATTACTCACTTTTCAAGTTCTTGCCTCGATTGAAGTCAAAGTTCGCGGATATAGCTTTTCTCCATTTCTACAATTTGACTCAAAGGGAAAGCCATTTGGTGCCACCATTGAAATCCTCGAAGAACTTAATAAAATCCAAAAAAAGTATCATTTCAAATTCTATAAGACCTCGGCCAAGAGAAGATATACTCACTTTGAAAATAAGGAACTTGATATTATCTTCTTTGAAAGCCAACAATGGGGCTGGAGTAAAAAACAAGTCGAGGCCACAAAACCCTTTGCGAGAGGTGGAGAAGTTTTCATAACAAAATCATCTCCAGAAAAAAGTCAAAGCTACTTCTCATCTCTAAAAAATAAGAAAATTATAGGTGTCCTTGGATTCCACTATGCTTTTGCAGACTATAACTCGAACGAAAATGTCCTAAGAAGAAAATACAATATGCTTTTAACTTCAACACCTGACTCGATTATTAGTTTAATACTAAAGGACAGAGGTCAGATTGGTGTTATTACAGAATCACTATTAAGAAAAACTATAAACCAAGAAAAGAAACTCAAAGACCAAATATTGGTTTCAGAGGTTT
>NZ_AUNJ01000214.1 GCF_000447775.1 Bacteriovorax sp. DB6_IX | reverse complement strand
AGAAGAAAAAAATAAATTGGTCTCAGAAATATTAAAAAAATACTTTAAGGATGAAGTCTAAGGAATATAGGGATGAAGAATTTAAACGCTATAAAATCAAAGTTATTACCTTTTATTGCATTAACTGCTATTTCAGGTCTTGCTAGAGCTGATTACTTAGTTATGGTAAAAGACCAAGGTCTTGTTAATCATTTTGAAAAAGAGGAATTCGTCGGTAACTTTCCTCATGCAACATTCAAGGTTAATAATCTTAGTTCCCTTCTTCCATATTCATTGGATGACTCAGCATTTGTCATAGATAAGAATTTTGAGATCTCTTTGAGTTCTACACCAACTGACCCATATATGGAGGTTCAGTGGGGTATTCAAAATTTAGGAAATAATGAACCTCGACGTGGAGGAGGAAGGATTCCTATTCCTGGAGTTGTTGGTTCAGATATTAATATTCTTGATGTTTGGAGAAATAACCCTGGAAAAAAAGACGTTATCGTTGCTGTTGTGGATACAGGTGTTGACTATAAGCATGAAGACCTTAAAGAAAGTATGTGGACAAATCAAGCAGAGCTAAATGGGTTAAGGGGCGTCGATGACGATGGAAATGGTTATGTCGATGATATCTATGGATATAACTTTTCCAAGAATACAAGTGACCCAATGGATGATAACCACCACGGTACTCACGTTAGTGGAATTATTGGTGCTCAGCATAACTCTGTTGGTGTAGCGGGTGTCATTCAAAATGCTAATATAATGGCCGTTAAATTTATGGATAAAAAGGGGAGAGGGGACCTTGAAAAAGCCCTTAAGGCGACGAAGTATGCCGTTGAAAATGGAGCTACTGTTATTAATAATTCATGGGGCTCATTAGGACACTCAGAAATTCTTGAAAACTATATGAAAGATGCTGGAAAAAGAGGAGTTGTCTTTGTCGCTGCTGCGGGAAATAATTATAAAAACTTAGATGAGAGTCCGCTCTATCCAGCTGCATTTAGAATTCCTAATCAAATCACAGTCGCTGCACTCAATCCTGAAAATAGAATGACAGGGTTTTCATGCTATGGCCCATTAACTGTTCACATTGCTGCTCCAGGAAGAAATATTATTTCTACAGTTCCAAATAATAAGTATAAGGTTCTCTCTGGGACATCAATGTCGGCACCTTATGTCGCTGCGGCAGTTGCACTTTATAAAGCGAGATTTCCAGAAGCGACACCTGACGAAATTAAAACGAAAATGATTGAGACAGCTGTTCATGTTCCACATTTTGCTGGTAAAACATTCAGTGAAGGTCGTTTAGACGTAGAAAACTTCTTAAGTCCTTGATATATACGACTCTATGATTTTTCAGAAGCTCCTAGAGGAGCAGTACAAGAGATTTGATCTGGCATCGGGGAAGGAGAGACGTGAGCTTCTTGCAACCCAGATGTATGATAATGAGGCCAAGGGGCTAGATTGTATGTCCTGTACTGGCCGTTGTTGTACTTATGAAGCGAACTCAATGCAAATGACTTCAGTCGAAGCATTAGAGGCCATGGCCTTATTGGAAAAAAAAGGACTTCTAACAGAAGAAGTTAAGAGTCGTTTAGAAGACTGTGTTAAAGAGTTTAGACTCGACCAGTATATTCAAATTGCCTCGGGCGAATTCTTTAGAAAGTCTTATACATGTCCTTTTTATTTTTACCCTTCTTTTGGCTGTGGACTAGGTGTCGATTCTAAACCATATGGTTGTATCGCATTTAATCCTTGTGAATCGGGTCAAAAAGATGGTGGTAATTGTCAGTCCGATTTAGATATCCAAGAAAAGAGAAATGAAATTTACGAAGAGTCAGAAGAGCTTGTTAACAAGAATCTTTTCAAAGAAGAAGGGATTAGTCTTATGAAAGAACCAATCCCTGTAAAGCTATTAGAATTTTGGAATAAATATATCAAAGAAAGCTGAGAATGAGTCTCTCTCCGGGTTGTACTTAGAAAAGCACCCCTTAAGCTTGTCCTTCTTAATAATAGGTTTCCCTAATAATTGTGATTCATTATTAAATTTAAATAGTCTTCGTTTTGGCCAAAAGTTTTTTGCTTTTAAAATATTCTTCGTTGGGTAGACGTAAATATGGCCAAGATTTTGTGAGTAGAGTTTACCGTCAACGATTGAAAGACTTGGCTCATGAAGTGCCTCTCGATTTTGTTTTATAGAGAGAGCTTTGAGTTTGTTAAGTTCATGATCTAAAACGAGAAGTCCTTCAAATGCTCTTTTCTTAGTTCCAAAATTATATGTGACATTGTCGTAGCTCAGATAAATATGTTCTTTAGAAATTGCAATTCCTGTCGCCTGTGATATTTGATTTGGCCCATGAGGAAGGTTAAAGATGGCTTCTTTCGTAATCTCACCAGTTTTCTTATCGAGAACACTTAGGCCAAAACTTCCGTGAGCGATGAAAATCTGATCTCCTAGTACCTCAAATTCTCTCGCAATTTGGTGTTTCTTTTCAAGATACTGATGAGTTGTTTTATAGAGACCTTCAAGCTTTAAAGTCTCTTTATCGAGTACCATAAGGTTTTGTGGCTGGAGAAGAAAGATTTGATTTCCAACTTCTTTCATATCCATAACTTTATAATCAAATGGAATTGTCTCGACGCCTTCCTTTGTAAAAATCTTTAAAAAGTTTCCTTCATCAAGGGATTTACCATAAGCATATGTGCGACCCTGACTTTCATAGAAACTAATATCGTCTTTATGTAGAACCGAGCCCTCTGACTTTATCGAGTTCTTGCAAAAGCCTTTCATATGAACATTTGCATAAACAGAAAGACCGATAAGAATAGCAATCATTGCTTTCATTATTCCTCCTCAAAATGAGTATAAGATGTAAATAGGCTTAAATTGTCCCTATTTTATTCGAGGAGGGAAATAGAATTTAGATTACATTATCTGTCATTGACACGAAGCGAGACATCTTTCTTAATAACTTGTTTAAGACTGATAAAGGACTCTGTGGATTGAACTTCATCAATACTTTGAAGCTTTTTAATGAGGAAGTTATGGAAGTGTTCAATATCATTGACTAATATTTTAACAATCAGAGCATATGAGCCTGTTGTGTAATAGGCCTCAACAACTTCATCAAGTTTATTCAATTCATTGATGACTTTTTCAACGTCTTTAGCATTTTTGAGGTGGACCCCGAGGAGTACGGTGACATCAAATCCCAGCTTTTTGTGATCGAGCTGGATTGAGCTTCCAGTGATGATTTTCGCCTCTTTTAATTTTTCGACTCTCTGGTGGATCGTTCCCCCTGATACAAAGAGCTTTCTGGCCATTTCAATAAATGGCATTCTGGCATCTTTTCTTAAATAGTTGAGTATTTTAATGTCTAAACTATCAATTTCGTATTTTTCCACCAATTTAGTCCTCTGATATTATCAAATCACTACTAATTTTAATCTAATGTTAAGTAATTCTCAAAAGTTTCCACCATCTATTGAAAGATTTTCAATAAATGACGATATTTATTAAAGGAATGGAGGTTCTGATGTGTGGATTCTTAGTTGTAACAGGTAAATTAGGTCAATTTGAAGAGAAGTTTCAGGAGTCGTTTGAGTCGATTTCTTATAGAGGTCCGGATCAACATGAGATTCTAGAGCTTTCATCTGGAAAAATGGGGTTTCACCGATTGGCCATTATGGATCTTTCAGAAAAAGGAAGCCAGCCTTTCAAATCAGTTGAGCGATCTCACCTGGTTTGTAATGGAGAGATATATAACCATCGTCAACTAAGAACGGACTATCAAAGTCGTTACGACTTTCAATCAGACTCTGATTGTGAGGTCATTTTACCAATTTTTGAAGAATATGGGATTGAAAAACTTTGCCACGTTTTAGATGGAGAGTTTGCTTTTGTCATTGAAAGAGATGGAAAGTTCTTTGCCGCAAGAGACCCATTGGGAATTAGACCACTTTTTATGGGGAAATCTAAATTTGATAGATCCCTCTGTTTTGCATCTGAGATGAAAGCATTAGTTGAACTCTGTGATGAAATTGAAGCATTTCCTCCGGGACATTTTTTTGATGGAGAAAAGATTCAAACTTTCTTTGATGTGAGAGAGATTGATCATAGAGCAAAGGAAGCGCTAGAAGAAGTTTATGAAGGAATTCACGACCATTTAGTTGAAGCTGTTAGAAAGAGACTTGATTCAGATGCACCAGTTGGGTTCTTACTTAGCGGAGGTTTGGACTCTTCACTTGTTTGTGCCATTGCTGCCAAATTATCTGATAAGCCGATTACAACTTTTGCTGTTGGTATTGATACGAATCCGATTGATTTAAAGTATGCCAAAATTGTCGCAGACTATTTAGGAACAGATCATCATGAAGTTATTTTTACGAAAGAGGAAGCCTATGATCACCTTGATGATTTAATTTATCACTTAGAAACTTGGGATATCACAACTATTCGTGCGGCCATGGGGATGTCGAAAGTTTGTGAGTACGTAAAGAAGAAAACTGGAATCAAAGTTATTCTTACTGGAGAGGTTAGCGATGAGCTCTTTGGTTATAAATATACTGACTTTGCTCCAAGTGCGATGGAGTTTCAAAAAGAAGCTCAAAAAAGAGTTGAAGAACTCTATATGTATGATGTTTTAAGAGCTGACAGATCAATAAGTTCTCATTCTTTGGAAGCTCGTGTTCCATTTAGTGATAAAGATTTTGTATCTTATGTCATGGGAATCCATCCTGAACTGAAGATGAACTGGAGTGGAGAAGGGAAGTATCTTTTAAGGAAAGCCTTTGATAGAGATGGCTATCTTCCACAAGAGATTTTATTCCGAGAAAAGGCTGCTTTTTCCGATGCTGTAGGACATGACTTGGTTGATTGGTTAAAAGAGCTAGCTGAAGAGAAATATTCTGATACAGATTATCATATGGCCTGCGAAAAATATGATTTTGCAAAACCATTTACAAAGAGTCTCTACTCTATCGTGAGATTTTTGAAAAGCACTTCGCAGGAAAATCTAAAACAGTTAAAGATTTTTGGATGCCAAATAGAGAGTGGAAAAACTGTGATGTTAAAGATCCATCGGCAAGAGTTCTTCCTAACTATGGGAAGAGTGGGGAATAAAAAAGCAGGCCAGGCCT
>NZ_AUNJ01000213.1 GCF_000447775.1 Bacteriovorax sp. DB6_IX | reverse complement strand
AACTAGCGCTGTCGCCATTAGAATTACTTTCATATCTCACCCCATGAATATGTATTTAACATGGCATGCTATGAGATAAGCGTCAAATGTGATTGTAGAGTTTTCTTTGCTAAGTATTTGAAAGTTAAATAGCTGTAAGAAAATAGTATGAAATGACAGAAGAAATATTTTTACCAGAGTGGATATCAATAAAAAAGGGGCCTCTTTGGCCCCTACTTTTTATGACGTTATTCTGTAGTTTTCAGAAATTTTT
>NZ_AUNJ01000212.1 GCF_000447775.1 Bacteriovorax sp. DB6_IX | reverse complement strand
ANAACTCTCTCAATACAAGACTAAAACAATACACTAAGTTACATCTAACTCCCCTCTATTGTAGTAAACAGCAATCCATTTTAAAATATAGGAAATTACTGTTTACTATTTTTACTTAAGAGAGAGTTATGAAAGCCATTCTAAATCTTAAATTGAAGTATCAAATCTCGATACTTGTTGCTATTGCAACGATTTTCCAAATTATCATCTGTGTTGTCAGTTTCAATTCACTTTCTGTAGTGAATTCTAATTTAGAGAAGGTCTTCCAAAATAGACTTCCCTCTATTGATAATATTGTTCAAGCAGATAGGGATTTTCAGCAAGCTCTAGTTGCAGAAAGAACACTTCTAATTGATGGTATTGATCAAAAAGAAATTAAGGCACAAATTGGAGATTACACAAAGAATAGAGATCAAGTTATTGGACGTTTTAAAAAATATGCTGAACTCTCTGAAAGTGAAGTTGAAAAGAAACTCATTAAAGAGTTTTATGAAAATTATGATGATTGGAAGAAATACTCTGAGAAGAATCTTCCATTCTTAAAAGAAGGATACTCTGGGAAAAGAAGTGCCTATACAGAGAAGTCACTGAAAGAAGCATCAAAAAGGTTTGAAAAATCTCGTGGGAATATGGATGCCCTTCAAGAAGAAATCCTAAATTATGCAAAAGCCGAATTTCAAGAAGCTGAAAGATATTACTCTACGGCTAAGAAGAGAATCTTCATTCTCTTCGGAGCGTGTCTATTAACGACTGTGATTATTAGTATCATCGTTATTCGTGGAGTAAACAAGAGTATTGGAAATGCCCTTAGTACTATCACAACAGAATCAGACAATATTACAAATATCTCTGTTCAATTAACTGATAAGTCAACAAACCTATCGAGTGCTTCAACAGAGCAGGCATCTAACGTTTCGGAAACATCTTCATCACTACATGAAATATCAGAGATGGTTAAGAAAAATACAGATATAGCGGTAGACAGTGCAAATATTGTTAACAAAGGGCAACAAGGTCTGAATCAGGGGCTTAGCCTCATTAACACCCTTAATGATAAAGTAAAAGAAGTAAATAGTGCTTCCATAGCACTAGCTGGTAAGGTGGATGCGAACCACTCTCGCTTTGAAGAAATTCTTTCTGTTTTCGAAAATATCCAAAGTAAAACAAGTGTTATCAATGATATTGTCTTCCAAACAAAACTTCTCTCATTTAATGCCTCAGTAGAAGCTGCAAGAGCTGGAGAGGATGGAAAAGGTTTCTCGGTTGTTGCAGAGGAAGTCGGTAATCTCGCAACGGCTAGTGGTAAGTCAGCTAGTGAAATTTCAGAGCTTCTCGATGGAAGTTTAGAAAATATCTCAAATATCATTAACAACTCAAAAGAAGAAGTAACAGGAGCAATTAAGAGCAATGAAGTTATTATTGAAGAAGCTCTTAGACTCTCAGCGGAATGCGAAAGTGTTCTCAAACAAATGGAACAACTCTTTAAATCAATTACGGAATCAACTAATGAGATTGCCTCTTCTTCAAAAGAACAATCTGCTGGCGTAGATGAAATTAATAATGCAGTCCACGAAATCAGCTCAGCATCACAACTAACAAGCCAAAATGCAAATGATGTCGAAGTAAGTGCTTCACAGCTTAACGAACTATCGAAGCGCCTCGTTGGTTCTTTGGAAGATCTTAAAAAGATTATATGATAATAAAGACCTACCTTATATCCCTTGCATGCCTTATTTGCTTGAGAGTTCATGCAAGGGATCTAGAGGTGGGTATTTTTAAAAATAACCCAGGCCTGATTTCACTTGATGATTTTGAAGAGCTAGCAAGTTGTACGTTTAAAAAAGATCTTAATGAAATCAAGCTCAATATATTACCAGGGCCAAGAATAGAGAGTTATCTTAGAGAAGCAAAATTAGATGCTGCCTATCCCTACCCTCTTGAAAAGAGCGAACAGGAGCGAGGGCTCTACCCTGTTTACATCGATGAAGTTTTACAAATCTCGAAATCAAGTAAGAAGGTAGTTAAAACATATGGTGTAACTCACTCCGATCATCATAGCTTAAGTTCATACTTAAAAAATAAGAAATCAACTACAAAGTTAATCAAGTTGAATCACTTTTTAAGGGACTCGAAAGAGATCGGACTGATTCAATAGTAGTACGACGTTCGCAAATCCCTCATGACTTTAATCTTGGCCTTTACAAGATCAAGAGTCTCTTTTTTGAGCACTATGGAATTCGAGTGACTCAGAACCTTCTCTTTAAATCAAAGACAAATTTTAAGTCTCTTCTTAGTCGTTTCAGAATGTGTCTTGATAGAAAGACCTTTAGCATTTCACAAGAAAGAAAGAGCGAGATAAGTAGAAAAATACTTTCTGATCTTAACTCTCTTTCTAGGAAAATGAATCTAAAGAAAAGGATTACTTTGAAAGATATCGCAAAAAAAGAAAGGATTTGGCATGAAGAAGGTAAAAGCTCAACCCTTCTTAAAAACACGGTCATACGCTCAAGTCATTCACTAAAATTGGTGAAAGCAATATCAGAGTTTGATTATATTGAAGAAGCATTTTTAATGAATCACCAAGGTGGCTTGATTGCGACATATAAGATCACAAGTGACTTTGATCAAAGTGATGAAGAGAAATTTATTTCTGTTATAAAAGATAAGAACTTCAATACAAATCATATCAGTGATCTCTACTATGATGATTCTATTAACAAATTTCTTATCGGGCTCTCATTTCCTCTTAAGAATAAAAAAGGTGAAATCCTCGCCATTCTCTATATCGGAGCTGATATTAACAAGCTCTTAACTCATTATTCTATCAACTAGGGGTTTAAATGATTGCCTTTATGCTCAGCTTAATTCTTCTTCACGGTTGCCTCTTTATGGCCGATGAGTATCTCTTTCATAAAAAAAGAGGTTTGGCCCGAGCCGAGATCAACAATTCACTGATTGATGGTGCACTCTTTCTTATTCCTCTGGTAATTTGTATTTTCTTTCCCTATATGGAATTAACGAAGAATATATTCTTAGCAACGGCATTTCTCTCATGTATGTCTATTGCCAAGAACGAATTATTCTATAAGGACCTTTGTGTTAGGGAGAGACTTATTCACTCTCTTCTCTATGTTTTGCATCCGGCAATTCTTTATACTTTCTTTGTCTCTTGGGAATACAATTACTTCCATGACTATCCAAATTTTTGGATGGTACAACTTATCTATATCTTCTTTGGTACAAAAACCCTGGCCTACAGGATCATCTACTGGAACTATATCTTTCATCCTGATGATTTAGTGAAAGACTCTTCAGAAAGTTCTTTAACATATTCTTCAAAGTATACTGAAGACAAAGAGAAGTAGAAGACCACAAACAATAGTTATTAAAATATTTTTAGTCTTATAACTGATAAAGGACGCCACAAATAAAGCAAATAGCCTCTCCTTTTGTAAGAAGAAATGACTTTGCCCCTGGTGAAAGAAGACCATAGGAGTAATGAGAGCTGGAAAAATGGCACAAGGAATGAAGGATAAAACTTCTCTCATTCGCTTTGAGATATTTAGCCGGCTTGACATATATATGAAACTTGCACGAATACAGAATGTCCCTATTCCCAAGAAAATAACACTGACCCAGAAATTATCAAAGACCATCTTTAACCTCGCTATTTCTATCTGTATTAACACTTTTATCAGAGCTCAAATAGGCTCCACAAAGAACTCCAATGCTCGCTGAGATAATAAGTCCTAAATTATAAGGTAGTTTATAAAGAAATAAAGACAGCACAGCTGAAATCATCACAACATAAAAGTAAGTCCTATTCTTAATCGTAGGAATCGTTAAGGCCATAAAACTTAAAGGGATCGCAAATTCAAGTGATAAACTCTTCGGCGCAAAGTTACCAAAGAACATCCCTAGAATGACACTTATATGCCAACACACCATCATGAAAAATGCTGAACCAAGATAGAAAGCAACTTTGTCTGATCTCTTATTATAGCGCTCATCCAGATCGAGGCATGTCGCATAGGCCTGATCAGTTAAGAGATATGAAGCAAAGGTTTTTGTGAGAAGATTTGACTCTTTAAACAAAGGTGCAAAAGATGCACTATAGAGCATCATTCTCAAATTAATAATACAACCAGTAAGAACAATCACGACAGTTTCAACATTCTGCGTGAGTAAATCTACCGCTACAAGTTGAGCGGCACCTGCAAACATTAAGAAGTTCATCCCTGTCACTTCCATAATATTGAGGCCCGCATTATGGGCGGCCGTTCCCATAATAAGTCCAAAAGGAAGAACCCCTGGAATGATCGGCAACATTGACTTAATACCTGTAATAATTGGGCTTTTTCTATTCATGAATTTATCATAGCAGATTTGTTCAAATCACATCTTGCAAAGATTTTAAAAAATTGACATAATTTGCAACATATGACGAAGATTGATGAAATAAATGAAAATATATTGCAAGAACTAAATAAAAACGGAAGAATCAGTAATACTGACCTCGCCGCTAAAATTGGCCTTTCTCCTTCGGCCTGTTTACGTAGAGTCCAAGAACTTGAAGAATCAGGCATAATCAAAGGCTATAGGGCCATTTTAGACAAACAAAAGCTAAATATTGGCTTTGTTGCCTATGTTTCAGTTGGTCTCTCAAGCCACACAAAGAAGTCTCAAAAGGACTTTGAAAAGGCCATCTCACAGGCCACTGACGTAGTAGAATGTCACAATGTCGCTGGATCTTTTGAATATCTACTGAGAGTAGAAACAAGTGACCTCCATAGTTACAAGGCCTTTCACACCGATATCCTAGGAACACTTCCTCAGGTTAATTCTATTACAACATATGTTGTGATGGAATCTTCAAAAGACCATAGAGAGTGATCAAATAAAAAACACTGTTTCAAAAATAGACGCTCTAACTCATTGAAACCCTCCCCCTATTTCTGGCATAGGACTTGCTTAATAAAAACCACACAATTTTTAGAGGGAGAGATCATGAAGTCAATGTATTCAATTGCGATTCTTGCAGTACTATCAACAGCGGCCTATGGACAAGTCGTCAAAAGAAATGGGGATAAAGTTGTTATCAAGAATTCAGTATCTCCTTCAAGTATTGGCCACAAAGTTATCTTTAAAGATCAAGACGGTCTCAATCAGGGTTATGGAACAATTCAAAGAGTTAAAAATAATCTAGCACTAGTCAAACTAGAACAAGGAATGAGCTCGAATAACTATAGAATTATATCGTCAACTAATAATGTCTCTGCAGAAATTGAAAATAAAAATTCACAAGATAAGATAAAGTTTTCGTTAAACGCCGCCTTTAGTATCTCAAATATTCAAGAGATCTCTGAAGGAAATGAAACACTTAAAAGAAAGAATATGAAAGCAGATGATGAAGATGGCTACAATATCACTGATATTTATGACCACAAGAGTATCGATATTTTAGGTGAAATCCAAATACCACTCACGCAATCATTTAGCACAAGCTCATTTGCAGGACTTTCTATCTCACCTTCAGATACAGTTGTTGAAGGTGATGGTTATAAAATGAAGAAGTCATACCTTGAGCCAAAAGTACTTCAAAAAGTATCATACAATATTGAAAATAATGGAATCCTCTTTTCTCCTTATGTTATTGGAGGTGTTGGGCTCTATAATAAGAAGCTTGAATTCATTGGAGATAGCACAACTGTCGATATGACTCTACAAGGGATCAACCTTCAAGGAGGGGCCGGACTTAATGTCAAGCTCAACAATCTTGTCGAAATCTTTGGAGAATATAGATTAAGTCAAGTATCGAAATTAAAAGTAAAATCGGATGACACAAGCATTGAGGAGAATGATCTAGACAACGCGAAGATCAACTACAGTAACTTATCAATTGGTTTAAAATATAACTTCTAAGAATAGGATAAAGAATGAAAACACTTAAAATACTACTTGTAGCTCTTATTGCATCAACATCGATGGCGGCTATCTACAAAGTAAAAGAAAAGAATTGTACAAAGTATATGGTCACAAATGAAGTCCCGGTAAAAGGGATTGAAGTGAGTGCCAGAGATACACATGGAATGTATCTTAAAAATATGACAATTGACTTTGATAATGGATTCGCTCAATTTGATTTAAAATCAGCAATTATTTTAGGATTCAATAGAAAGGTTGTGGATGGAAAGATTCGTATTTCACAAGATCATCCAGAATTTAACGAATTTATCAATCTTCTCCAAAAGGATCTCTTCTTTATATCAGAGATTTGTATTGATAAGAATGAAGTTATTTCTTTTAAAGTAAACTAACCCCCTCCCCCTCTTAATACATCAAGCGAGGACCTTGTGATAAACAACTTCCTCGCTTAATTTTCTAATGAAGACGAGCTCCATTAGGAACATCTTGATCTGCATTCAACAACACAATATCATTATTCTTATCAGAAAGACCTAAGACTAAAACCTCTGACATAAATTTTCCAATTTGTCTTGGAGGGAAATTTACAACCGCGAGAACCTTTTTCCCAAGAAGAGACTCCCTACAGTAATGGACAGTGATTTGTGCGCTTGATTTTCTCACTCCTACACCAGGTCCAAAATCTATCTTCAATTTGTAACTAGGATTTCTTGCTTCTGGAAAGTCTAAAACCTCAATGACTTCCCCTATTCTGATATCAACATCAAGAAACTGTGAAAATTCAATATTTTTAGAGGCCTGAGCCTCTGGACTAAAATCTAAATGCATTCGATACTCTCTATTATTCTTCAGCCTTTTTCATTTGTTCAAAGGCCTTAACTTCTTTTTCTCTACGTTCACTATATCTATCTACGAGAAAGTCTGCATGTTCACGTGTGAGATAAGTAAAACGCATAAGCTCCTCCATCACATCAACAACGCGGTTCCTATACGCTGACTCCTTCATTCTACCATCTTCTTCGAATTCTTGGTAGGCCTTTGCGACTGAAGATTGGTTAGGAATTGTAATCATTCTCATCCATCGTCCTAGGATACGCATATTATTAACGGCATTAAAGCTCTGTGAGCCACCAGAGACTTGCATAACAGCAAGAGTTCTTCCTTGAGTTGGCCTAACAGCACCAATTGAAAGAGGAATCCAATCGATAATTGTCTTCATTAGCCCAGACATATTTCCATGTAATTCTGGTGAAGACCAAACTTGCGCCTCTGACCAAAGACTAAGCTCTCTTAGCTCTTTAACTTTGGGATGATCCGCCGATGCTTCATTGTCAAATAGAGGTAAATCACTAGGGTTGAAGATACGAATATCAGCTCCCATGAACTCAAGAATTTTTCCCGCTTCCTGCGCCAAAAGACGAGAATATGACCTCTCTCGAAGTGAACCATAGAGTATAAGAACTCTTGGCTTATGTGAGATTTTATTTTGCTCATCATTTAGAGGAATGAGATTAAAAGCTTCTGTTTCTAGGTATTTCATCTTAGACTCCAACTAAACCCCATCAATAAAGCACTCTAGAATCGGACACTCACTCAAAGGCTGAGTCTCATCGACACAGCAATTTGCGAGATTCTTAAGAGAGGCTTTCATTTTTTTGAGATCTGCAATTTTCTTATCTATTTCATTAATCTTTTTTTCTGTCTTACTAAGAACGTCACTGCATTTCGCATGGTTTTTAATTCTTAGATCTAGAAGTTCTTTAGCTTCCTTCAGAGAAAAACCCAATTCTTGAGAGCGTTTAATAAAACGAATTTTTAAAATATAGCTTTCTGGATAATAACGGAAACTTCCCTCTTTATTGGGCTGTTCTAAAATCCCTTTCCTCTCATAAAACCGTATCGTTTCTACGTTTACATCAGAGGCATTCGCTAATTTTCCAATTGTAAATCTTTCTTTCATAAGTCCATCCTACACTCTGTACTATAGTACGGAATCAACCATATCATAAGAATTTTCCAAAAAGAAACAATGAGTTAACTGGCCAGTCATCACCATAGAAAAGTCTTATCACATCATAAGATTTAATAATTGGAGACTATTGCCCTTCTCTGCCAAAATGGATTCAACGCTAGGACCTTTAACAAGGAGAAAGGAAGTGAATATAAAATTATTAATGACAACAGTACTACTCTCATCATTTGTCTATGGTGAGACATTAACAAGAGAAACAGGCGCCCCTGTAGGAGATAATCAGAACTCAAAAACGGCCGGTGAAATGGGTGGGGTTCTGCTCGAAGATGCCCACTTAATTGAAAAACTTGCACGCTTTGATAGGATGAGAATTCCAGAAAGAGTCGTACACCCTAGAGGTGTTGGGGCCCATGGAGTTTTTAAATCATATGGGAACTTCTCTGAATTAACAAAGGCCTCTGTTTTTAGTGAGAAGAACAAGACAACAGAAGTCTTTGTAAGATTCTCTTCCGTCATCCACTCTAAGGGCTCACCAGAAACAGCAAGAGACCCACGAGGGTTTGCAACTAAATTTTATACAGATCAAGGTAACTGGGATCTCGTTGGTAATAACTTGCCAGTGTTTTTTATTCGAGATGCTATGAAATTTCCTGATATGGTTAATTCTTTAAAGCCTGATCCTCAAACGAATAGACAAGATCCAAATAGAATTTTTGACTTTATGGCACATCATCCAGAAAGTATCCACATGTGGACTCATCTCTTCTCTAACAAGGGGACCCCTAGAACACTAGGTGGAATGGATGGAAATGGTGTTCACGCATATAAGTTTGTAAACAAACTTGGAAAAGTAAATTATGTAAAATTTAGATGGAAATCATTACAGCCAGACAAAGGTTTTACAGCAAAAGAAGCTAGTGAAATGCAAGGAAAAGACTTCTCTCACTTAACCAAGGATCTCTATGATTCGATTAAGGCCAAGAAATATCCTTCTTGGGAATTAGTGGGACTTATTTTTGATCCAAAAGATTTTGATAAAGTTGACTTCAACCCTCTTGATGCGACAAAAGACTGGAAGTGTGAAATGGCGACAGTAAACTGTCTAAAATTAGGGGTAATGAGTTTAAATAGAGTTCCAAAGAACTTCTTTCAATTCTCGGAACAATCAGCATTCTCTCCAGCCGTTTTTGTCCCTGGGATAGAACCATCAGAAGATAGGCTTCTTCAAGGGCGTCTATTCTCTTACTCTGATACACAACGCTACAGACTTGGAGTGAACTACCAATATCTACCGGTCAATAGATCAAAGGCAAAGATTAATACTTTTGCTCAAGATGGTACTCACTCAACGTATGAGGCCAAGAATGTTCATATCAACTATCAACCAAATGGTTTTGATGGGAGTTTAAATAGAGATCGAGGATCAATGTATGAAAATACAGCACACCGCTATAGTAAGCATAAGCTTTCAGGTGAGACTCAGCAAAAGATGATTTCTAAGACAGCAAATTTCAAACAAGCAGGTGAAACTTATAGGGCCTATAGTGAGTTTGATAAGAAACACCTTATCATGAACTTTGCTGGAGATCTTAATCAAATCAAGAATAAGAAGATTGTACAACAAATGGTTGCCTATGCCTTTGCTGCCGACTCTGAATACGGAGAAAGATTGGCCAAAGCGACAAAAACGGACCTGGATATTGTTAAGAAAATAGTGAAAAAACTAAAGTAATAAGGGAGGTCTTAGACCTCTCTTTTCTAGAAGGAGTACAAAAGAAATTAATAATAACACTCTCTCTCATTCTTATGACTCAATTCAGCGGGGCAGAATCAAGAGAGTTTGAGTTAAAATACAGAATTATTGAAAAAGTTAACCACGCGGCCAAAACAAATAATCTCGAATTAATTCATGAGTATATTCGCCTTAAGGGTAACTTAAATATTCAAGATGAAAAAGGATATACACCACTTATTTTTGCTGCCTACTACGGTAACGAAGAAATGGTAGAACTACTTTTAAAGAATAAGGCAAACCCTTGTGTAAAGGATAAGAGAGGCAATACTGCTCTTATGGGAGCAATATTTAAGGGCAATCTTTCGATAGCTTACAAACTCATGAATTCAGAATGTGCCATTCATCAGAAAAACAATGCAAACCAAACCGCCTTAATGTATGCCTCTCTATTTAATAGGAAGGAGCTTGCAAGAGAATTAATTGCCAAAGGACAGAATCCAAAATTTAAGGATAATCATGGGGTCTCTGCCATTGATGTAGCAAAGAAGCAATATAATAACGAGATGGTTGAGCTATTAACAAAACAATCAGACAGGACATCTTCTAAAAGCAATGAAGAAGCCTATCAAGAAATTAGGAGAAGATATGACATTAGAAAATAGAAATATTGAATATGGACAACTCTATCTTTCAAGAATCCTCTAAACAATGACAAGTGTCCAAAGAATTGACAATAAAACAAGCTAAACAACTGAAATAAAAGGAAAAAGATGGCATCAGGATTGCTTATAATATCCTGATGCAAAA
>NZ_AUNJ01000211.1 GCF_000447775.1 Bacteriovorax sp. DB6_IX | reverse complement strand
ANACCTTACTAATTTCGCATAATTCAGGATAGAGCAACGCTAAGAAATTCCATCTAACATGAAACTTTTTAAACACTTCTTCAGTCATATATGAACTAAGTTTACCTTCTAAAATTTTATTTTTTTCAAAATACTGTTCAATTTCAGAAAATGACTTATTACGAACTATATTTCTAATCTTAACGAGTTCTTTCTCGATATTGTTATATCGTTCTATGCCAAGACCTTCTACTAAATTTAGTTTTGATGGTTTTTTGACTTCATTTTCCAAAAGGTATTTCTTAGATAAATAAAGCTTTTCTTTTTCATAATGAACGATTCCGACTTTTTCATATTGAGCAAGAAGTAAACTAAAAGACCCATCAACACTAGATAAAAATGGTATAGAGCAAACACTCTTTTTATCTAAAGCAATTAAATGCTCTACGTTATAGCGATTATAAATTTGGCATACAAGCCTATCTCTATAGCTAACCCCTTTATCAGTAATCTTTAAAATAGGATTACCTGTAAAAGTACTATTATTATAAAATTCTAATCGAGGTATCTTAACAACCGATTCTCCTCCATTCTCTTTCCCATAGTCAAAGAATGTTGTCCTCCAATATAAACCGCCAATTTTATCCATACTTATATTCAACTTTGATTCAAGTAGTTTAAAGTCGTTTTTACTTGACGAATAAGCACAAGAAGATAAATACACGTAAAATAATAAAATCGTGAAAGTTCTTATCTTTTTATTCATTATTACCCCAATTAAAACTTACAAAAGTATCTCTACCGAAGACTATTTCTGTATATCTTCAGCATCTTTTGGAAACTAGCAAATAATACTAGTCAAAATCTTCATAATAATCACATACGACTTCTTTAGGATTCTTTATACAGTACTTCTTAAAATCTAAATTATCGCTTGTTTCAAACTTTAGCTTATAATGATTTCCTTCTTTTTTATAATATGAGACAGTTATTGAATTAAAGTCCTTATTCCTGACTCTAAGATGTAACATGTATTTCTCATTTATCTTTAAGACTCTATTGCTGAAGAAAGACATTTTATTCTTAACTTTATTTAACATATACAAATTAGCGGTAATATAGTTTTTACAAGTAGATATATAGTCACCAAACAATATAAACCTTCTCTTCGGAAGCTCTCCACATCTATCGTAATGCCGCTTTGCTACTGCTAAAGCAGCCCCTCCCTTAGAATAGCTAAAATTTCCTTCATCTGACGAAAAAACGACAAGACTCAACCC
>NZ_AUNJ01000210.1 GCF_000447775.1 Bacteriovorax sp. DB6_IX | reverse complement strand
TGGTTAAAATCAATTCCACCATGCTCAAAGAAGGCCCAGTCTTCGCTAATAACAATTGCCGAATAAACTGTTTCATCTAGTTTAGAGAGCTTTGCCCAACTCTTCGGCTTTTTCGTACTAAGACGGTAGTCACTCCTTCTTCTTTAGAAAAACTAGTTTGGACATGCCTTTTCTAAGTTGCTCTACTTTAAGCACACTAAATGTCCCAACAGTTACGACTGTTAATGAACTTAGTATAAATAGAGAGAGAACAAGTTTCTTCATCATATCTCTTATCGGCTAATTATTG
>NZ_AUNJ01000209.1 GCF_000447775.1 Bacteriovorax sp. DB6_IX | reverse complement strand
GTTTCACAGTGGAATGTTATCGCAAAACTCTACTCAAACTTTGTAGCAACAACCCCTACGGAGATCATTGATGAGCTACAAATAAGAAAGAATTTAAGCGATATAAAATTAGAAGTAAGCTCAATTGAAGCGGTAAAAGAAAATCCTTTAAAAGAAGCTGACCTAAAAACTTATGAGATGGTCTCACCAATTATTGCAAAGTACCTTAAGCTGATGAATGTTGTTTCAAATAACTATATCGCAGATCAGGTTTTTGAAAAGATTGGTGGAAAGAAGGCCTACCACGAGTATATTCAAAACTTTATAAAAGAGAACTTTGGTGATTACACAGCTCTAAGAAAAGAGTTTAAAGACTCTGAGCACTCGACTTATTTCTATACTGGTTCTGGATTAAATATTGGAACAGGAAGTAACCGTGTTGATAACTACTCGACTTGTGCCATTATGGTCAAACTCATCAAAGAACTTGATGATAAGATGACTGAAATGCAGCGCTCAATTCAAGAAGTGGTTGCGGTACCAGGAACTGATCTTGGGACCTTTAAAAAACGCTTAAACTCAAAACGTCTGGCTAACTCAATTATCGCCAAGACAGGTACACTTATGCACACATCTTCTTTAGCGGGAAAAGTTTCAACGCAACAAGGACAAGTTTATTTTGGAATGTTTCACCAAATGAGAGGTTGGAAAGGCCACGCTAAAATGGTTCAAAACCAAATGGTTTCAGAGATTATCGATGCCTATGGTGGAGCAAATAAGTTTGAGTATAAGAAGGAATTCTTCTTTCCGGCAGCGGAAACACTAAGAGGCTCAAATTAATTCCACTACCATCCTGTAAACGGATAAGTTAAACTAGGGATATATGAAGAACTTCAATATCCCTAAGGCCATTTTCCTAGGTGTGACGGTGGCATTTGCTCTTAGCACTTACAAGATCTACTTTCCCAACAAAGATAAGGTGACATCTCACTTACCATCAGAGAAATTAAAAAACTCAAAGTCACAAGATTCAAATATTAGCACTCGCCCAAAGTCCTTTGACTTTACAAGAGCAGAATCTCTGGGCCATTTAGAAAATACGAAGAGAGTTCAGTCCCTACCAAAGAATGAGAGCAATTTTATTCAGGCCATAGAGCTTAAGAATCCTCAAGTCATCAAAGACTATATATCAAGTATCAATCCTTCTTATGTTTATCCTGAAGATCGAATGACCCCTCTTATGTTACTAGTTGAAAATGATTATATTGAGGCCTTTAAAATGGCCCTAAAAAAAGTGCGCTCGCAAGATATCGATCTTCAAAATAAGTACGGAGCCAGCGCCCTTGTTCTAAGTTCATCTGGTGCCAATGAAGAAATGACAAAACTACTACTCGAAAGAGGTGCTAACCCTAATATCAAATTCAATAAGAGAAACTATACTCTGCTTATGGATTGTGCTTTTGAGGGTCAGTATGAGCTTTGTAAGCTTTTACTTGAGGCAGGAGCAGATGTGAATACTCAAGATAAAGATGGCAAGAGTGCGCTCATCTACGCGGCAAGAGAAGGACATGAGGCCGTCGTTAAAATCCTGTTACGCCATGGTGCTGATAAAAATCTTAAAGATAGCAAAGGGATGCGGGCCCAAGATTATGCCTATAAGCATAATTTCCAAGTTGTCTTGGAACACCTAAAATAGGTGGCCTTGACTATAAAAACTAAAAAGAAGATGTGATTTTGATGGGATATTGAAGAGGACCTATTCAGGCTCTCTCAAGAGGTTGGCAAAGGTAGGATAGAAGACTTTTTAATTTCATCAAGGCCATACCAACCGGCTGTTACCTATATATAAGCAATGACCGTGCCAACTTTTTCCACCGGATTTCGACCATATTTGAAAGAAACAGGGTCAATATGACTTATCCGGGCCATTCGCTCTGGTATTTTGCTGGTGTCGACTTGATTTCATACCCAAAGAGCACCACGCACCGCGTCAATACAAAATATAATTAATCGATTAAACAAGAGATATGCACAACACGCCTCAAGAAAGATCTGAGATCTTCATTATGCCATTCTTAGTTACGCTTAGCGCATCAGGGTACTTCTTTGCACTGCTCTACGCTTTCTACTACAAGACTGAAGTTGTCCACTGGCATCTCATTGGAGCTGTAACCACATCTTGGCTTTATAAGCTTATTAAGAAATTTACAAGAAATTATAACCTCTATGCCAACTGGCTCATCGTCTGTTGTCTTTATGGACTTGCTGTCCCCTCATACTTCATGGGGTCTTTAAATAGTCCGGCCATCTGGTGGCTTATATTTGTTCCCGTTATTGCGGCATTTTTTCTAGACCTCATCCAAACTTTTATTTGGTCGCTTATTACTCTATCAGTCATCGCACTGCTTACGTTGTCACATCTCGATGCTTTTTCGTGGTTGAATTATATTAATGAGCTCAAGACAGACTCTCCGCTACTCGCCATTTCACTGAGCCTCTTCTCAATTGTGACATGTATCACAACGCTGATTCTTTACTTAAGATCTGTGATTGAAAAACTAGAATCACAAAAGGCCACTCTTCTTGAAGAGTCCTATATTCACTCAAGCTCTCAATCACTTGGGGAACTCGCTTCAAGTATCGCCCACGAGGTGAATAACCCTCTGGCCATTATCAAAGGACATGCAAACTTCTTAGAAGAGAAAACAAAGAGACTCGATATTGCACCAGATATAAAAGAATCTCTTATTGCTCATATTCGTAGAATTGATGCTTCAACAAATAGTGCAAGTACGACGGTTAGATCTCTTGGTTATCTCACGAGAGGAATAAACTTAGAGTCTCCAGAAATTTTTAGTATTAGAGAAGTTCTTGATGTTGTTACCGATCTTAATAAGAAAAAGTTCTTATTGAAAAATATTGAACTGATTTATGAGAAGAATCTCAAACTTGATGAACCTAAGGTTTATGCGAGTAAAGGTCAAATCATTCAAGTTCTTATCAACCTGATTGAAAATGCTTATGAGGCCGTTGGTGATTCATTAAGTAGCTGGGTAAGAATTAGTTTTGAAAGAGACCTCTCTCAAAGATTTATCTTAGTGAAAATTACAGACAGCGGAATTATTTCTTCACTTCCAGAAAGACATAACTTTTTCAAACCTCTTTATACAACGAAAGATGTTGGTGAAGGAAAAGGTCTAGGACTAAGTCTTTCGAAAACCATTATGAAAAAGAATAATGGTGATCTCTATATTGATCAAGCAAGTCACAAACAAGCTTCATCATCAAAATTCCATGTGTAAAATAAGTTCTAAGATTTTAAAAAGCGAGAAAGAATCACTTTAATCTTTTCAAAGATTTCGATTCCCTCACCTTCACTCATAAAAAGAGGCAGAGAAATTCTAATTGAGCTCTTGGCCTGTTCTTCAGAGTAGCCCATTGCAAGAAGTGTCTGACTTGGACGAATTGAGCCTGAAGAGCATGCGCTTCCTGAGCTAATTTCGATCTTGGCCATATCAAAGGCAGTAATAAGAATATCCGTTTTTATTTTCGGTATGATAAGAGATAGTGTATTAAGATTTCGTCTCGTCGCATCCTGTGAGACTAATTCAATAGTAGGAAATTCCTTTTTAAGTGCATCTTCAAGATCAACTCTGGCACTCTTTAGAAGTTCCATATTAAACTTCTCTTTAAACTCTTCAAGAGCCAGCTTTAGAGAATAAATTCCATGAATATTTTCCGTTCCACTTCTTAATTCATCTTGTTGACCACCACCGACAAGAATTGACTCCCATGAAGAATTCACATCTTTTACAAAAGTAAATCCTATTCCTTTTAAGGCCCCAAATTTATGGCCAGAAAAAGTGTAGTAATCAAGGGATGTCTCTAGCTCATAAGTCCCTTCGATCTTTCCTACCATTTGAACGGCATCGACATGAATAAGACAACCTGTTTGGGTCTTGATATCAGCAGCATCCTCAAGAGACCAAATAACTCCATTGACACTATTGACATGAGTATAATTAAGAAGAACTTCTCCATCGAGTCCCTGAATATATTCAATCAACTTAGACTTATCAAAATCACCACTTTGCATAGGATTGAGAAGATGAAACTCTCCTCCTAACAACTCAACTTGGTCGGCCTGATTTACTGAGCTTGGATGATCACTAGAAAAGGCAATCACGTGAAATTTCTTCTTCTGTCTCATCTGCTTAAAGCAAAAGCCTTTGACAATATTATTAATGGCCTCTGTTGCTCCAGAGTGAAAGAAGAGTTGAAATTCATTCATCCCAAAAAAGTCTTTGAGAAAGCGATTTGTTTCGTTGATAAATTTCTTAGAGGTTTTTCCCGAGGTATGTATTGAGCTGGGATTCCCAAAAGGTAAAGCCCCCTTAGCGTACCACTGTAAAACAGCTTCTGCTAAAGGGGCCGTAGCATTATAATCAAGATAAATTCTATTACTGATTAATTTCACCAATATTCGTTCTAATTCCTGAAGCGAACTCGCTAAATGCAGACTCTGTAGAAGTAGTTGTTGCAGTTGCTTGTGCAGCCTGCTCTCTTCTTTCAAGTTCTACTTTTTCAACGTCAGCTTTAACTTCTTGTGACTTTCTTACAAGGTCACCAAGTGAAGTTGTTGATAGGTATTCACTCATGATGAAACCTAAGTTTTGGAAGTAGTTCTTTGACAGGTGAAATTCAACTGTATTTGCTACTTCTGCTTCAGTTCCTAAGATATCCTTAGCTGGGTTAATATTCTCACCAACACAATCTAAGATGTCTTTTACTGTAATTTCATCCATAGATCTAGCTAGTACATAACCACCACCTGGTCCTCTTACAGACTTAACTGCCTGACCATTTCTTAGCTTTCTAAAAAGCTGCTCAAGGTAGTGTAAGCTGATGTTTTGTCTTTCAGAAATTTCTTGTAGACGAACAGGGTTTCCGTTGCTGTTAGTAGTTAAGTCGAGCATAGCTCTTACTGCGTAACGTCCTTTCGAAGTGAGTCTCATTGGTCTTCCTCCATAAATCCAAATGTAAAGTTTTGCGGTTCTAATTAATTTTTTAAAGCAAGTGTGTGCTTTCTGGGCTTCGCGTTCCTTGCTCACCCATTCCTTTGAAGAATTATTATTTAGTTTTAATTCTTCGTCCCAATAAGTATGGCAAGGAAAATTGGGTTACGTCAACATGATTTAATCAAATATTAAAAAAATTATTTTTATTGGCCAACAAAACCTATCAACTACCAAAAAACCTTGACATAACAATGACTTAGATAAAATTAAGGTTGTCTTTAGAAAACCGAGTAAAAACTTTTACTCGGCTATTTTTTCTGTCTTGATAGTCTAAATTTCGAGTGATTTTAAGAAGACATTTCTCGTGGCCAGAGGCTGATCCTCTGACTTTTTTTCATTCACTGTGATTTCTAGTTCATAGAATTTGAAATCATCATCAACTTCTCGGGAAATATCATAGGCATAATCGATTCCCCACTCTACTAAGAAGTACTTCTTCTTTTCCAAATAGAGAGGAATTTCTAGGTGAATAATTTCTTCACGAGACTCTAAACGATAGAAGTCTGCATGAACAATCTCGCCGCTTTCATTAATAATGGAATAAGTTGGAGACATTGTCTGCTCTTGGTCTCCAATGAATTTCTTAGTGAATGTGGTCTTTCCTGCTCCCACAACACCAGAGAGTATGATAACCGCTTTATCGGCCACAGCTTCTTTAAGCTCAATAATAATATTATCTAAATCCCCTTCATAGACTTTCTTCCATGCGCGAATTTCTTTTGAGTTGATCCCCATGCGACCTCTGATAAAAATTTAATATTTCTTATATTTTGCCAAAGTATGAAATAATTAAAACTGGGAAAAAGTAGTCATCTCCGATTGGAGATGACCTTTATAGTGAATACTCTTCAAATTTTGAGAGAAATTTCTTGATAACTGAGTCAAGTCCTTCAAAGACCGACTGGGCCACAATCCAAT
>NZ_AUNJ01000208.1 GCF_000447775.1 Bacteriovorax sp. DB6_IX | reverse complement strand
CGCAGTCAAAAGATTTCACCATTTTCAAAGATCATTTTCATAACTTCGCATTTTGCAAGATTTTACTTAATTAGTTTAAAGGCCGGTCATTGCCCAGATTTAGCAAAAGATAGGGCCTATAAAAAGTTCCTTGATTTACACAGTGAAAACTGTGATCGAGATTTCCTTGAAAGCTTCAAAAGAGTTTTTGCTTAATCTTCTTTCTTTATCCCTATGCTTTTTAGATCTTCATCCAATGTTTCTTTTGCATGTGCAATAGCATCGCCACTTAAATCAATTGGTTTAATAGGCTTTGGATCATGGGAAGATCCAACTCTTGAAAAGTCATTATGGTATTCACCCTCTGGGATTTCTTCGTCTAGCACCTGAAATTTTTCATTCTCTTTGCTCTTGGCGGTAAAAGAGGGGGCAAGGACAAAACTCATCACACAGAAAATGATCACCAAGTATTTTAAAGTCTCTCTTTCTGAGAAACTAAAAAGCCTATCAGTTGAAAAGTAAAAAACTATTGCAAATAGATTTAGAAAGAAAATTCTCTTATACATCTATTAAAAAGCTAGAGATAGTTTTGCTGTATACTTTTGAGTATCAAGTAGTTTTGTGTATTCTGCACCAATGTGAAGAACAAAGAGGTCTAGCTCAGCACCAACAATGAATTGAGCGCCAGAGTGTTTTTCGCTGGCTGATTTTCCTGTTGTGAAGCTAGAGTCAAAGATTGTTCCTGTTGTTGAGGTAACTGAAAGATCTGTCTTTGTAGAGACATATCCTATTCCTGCATATGGTTTAAATAAGAGAAGGTTTGGTCCAGCCATAAGATTGATTCCCCACGAAGATGTTTCAAATTTAACTTCTGAGTCAACTGGAACAGAAGAAACACTATCTGAAGTTTTATAAGAGGCTTCACTTGACCCAATATGAAATCTTGTCGCAATATCAAGAAAAGGAATTTTTAAAAGGGAGTCTGTAAGAGTCCATTTTCCAGCAAAAGAAAAGGCCTTGATTGAAAGATCACTGGCTTCTGTCTCTGGCAGCATTGTTGCTTCAAATGAAATTCCAAATGGTATTGAGACTTGTGCCATTAATCCAGCATGAGGCACGTACTCTAATTTCGAATCAGCGTCGACACTCTTTACGACTTTGTTCGTTTCATCTGATTCTGTAACACCAGCAAGGAGTCCAACTTCTACGCCAAAAACAGCTCCTAGTGATTCAGGGGGAGTTACTGCTGTATGGACAAAGTTCGCACCAAACTCTTTTGTAATCTTTTTAAATTGACTCTCATTAATATTTTCAAGTGCAGGAGTACCAGCATAAGAATGAATAGAGGTAAGAGCGAGAAGAAGCAGGATTATAGAACGTTTCATGATTGGACTCCATCGTTAGTTTATAACAATTCCTATCACTATAATCTCAATAATTTCACCTAATTGTTATGGAGTAAATTTGTCCCAATAAAAATCCTATGGAGTCAAAAAGTTGAATTAGAGGGGGTTTTTTGACACTGGGGACATGAGGCCAAGCTATTAAAAAGTCGTAGGACCATTGAGTTTGGTAGGGGCACTGGCACGGCCTTTTGACACTGCTATTTCTAAATAGGTGAATTTGGGCGTTGAAAAAGTTGGCACGGTTCCTGCTATATATAAAGCATCAGGGGACAAGGAAGTCCCTGGGAAGTTAGGATGATTTCCCGAGTAAGAAAAACGGTTATGGATGACCAAAAATAGTCAGGATGACTAAAAGGAGCTTAGAGGATGAAGCACCTTAGCCTTGTAGGAAGCACTACTCTTAATTGTTCACGTTGTTCAGCGTTCCAGTACAAACACATCAAAACGAATTCTTGTAAATTTCAAGAATGCTTTTCTCCTAAGGTTGGTAATTCTCTAAGCTCATTTTTAATTGAGCAAAAATTTAAGGCCACGGATGGCCGAAATGATACAAGGAAGTAATAGGATACCCTGGGTTTAGAAACATCCCTCTCTCCCTATATGAATCTTACCCAAGGGCAATCCAAATCTGACCGAGGACCTTTTAACGTGTGGAATGTTATTAAGAAAGGAGTGTCCTCGGTCTTTTTTTATTTAGAGAAAGACTTTATATAAAATCCTAGCCGCTGCTACTAATAAAGCCGCTTTATATAATCTACGAAAAATCACTTCAGAAATATTATGTAATAACCTCACTCCATACTTCGTGCCAAAGATTGTTGCGAGTGCCAGAAGTGTAATTGGAATCCAGTATTCACTGTATTTAAAACCAGA
>NZ_AUNJ01000207.1 GCF_000447775.1 Bacteriovorax sp. DB6_IX | reverse complement strand
ATCTTATCCAAGAGCGAGACATTCACCCTTACAACAGAGTCTACAAGATTAGTACTTCCAGTTGCTTTCTTACTAGAATTTGATTCCGTTGAATTAGACTTGTTATTTTTTTCTTCTATGATTTTATTTTTTAACTCTTCTGCTTTAAGCCTTAACTGA
This sequence comes from Bacteriovorax sp. DB6_IX, assembly GCF_000447775.1. Classification (GTDB taxonomy): domain Bacteria; phylum Bdellovibrionota; class Bacteriovoracia; order Bacteriovoracales; family Bacteriovoracaceae; genus Halobacteriovorax_A. Next base: position 48 of record NZ_AUNJ01000207.1, on the reverse strand, counting down.
TGAAGGGTTCCCTTATCTGTCGCGACTGCTTCAGTATTTTCTAATGAA
>NZ_AUNJ01000206.1 GCF_000447775.1 Bacteriovorax sp. DB6_IX | reverse complement strand
GATGGTTTTAGTGCGATAGTTGGGCCTAACGGCTCAGGAAAATCTAACGTTTTAGAAGTACTTACGCATTTAGTTTGTCTAAATGAGTTCCCCTCAGACGGGAACAATGCCTCAGGTTTTCTGATCATTGAACGGTATAACTCTGGGTGTGACTCGGATCTCGTTATGATAACTAATAACAATGATTACACATTTAAGAATGGTGAAATTTCAAATAACATTAATTTTACAGAAAAAAAAGCCATTTATTACAATCCAATAGATGAAAATCACAGGCCAATAAATATAAAGATAGATGGAAGAAACCTATATCGTATTGGAGGTGATCCCGTACATAATAAGTTCAAAAATTCTAGTACCACAAACAATGTAAAGCAATTCGCAAGTTTTAAAGAAAGTATTGGTAATTACGACATATTTGAACAGATTTTCAAGAACTCTCACGCAAGTTATGTACTGCAATATGAGGAAATTAAAAATAAGGTTAGTTCATACTTATCTGCAATGGGGATTGGGGGCAATGCGATAAGACATAAGTGGTTTAGAGAACTCAAAACGGAGACGAGAAAAATATTAGATGATGATAAGTTTAGCATTAACTACTTTTATATTTGTTATTTTTTCCTTTTCGCTACAAAATTCATTGAAAGAGAACAAATTAATGGAACTAAGTTAAAATATCACAAAGATGACATTTCATTATTATTTACAATACTTAGATTTGGTATTAATAATGATAATATTAAAAATGCCCAAGATAAAGCTCAATCTTTTTTGGAAGATCTCGGCCTTCAAAGCCATTATATTGAGTTTCATAAGTATGTAGGCCAAACTAGACATAAATTAGATCTCATTTCTGATTGTTTTCAAGAAAACGAAGTTTATGGTGGTTGTATCATTATCCCCTTCAATCAGCCTGGAAAGCTTGATTTACTTAAACACCTAGTTGATGGAAATGAGTTAGAAGAGTTAGGAACTTACGAGATCAGCGGTGATAATATTTTCTCCTCTGTCTGTATCGATGGTTTGAGTTCAGGTGAAATGAATATCATCAACTTCATTGGAAATCTTGAGGAGAAACTCGACTATTTTACTAATATTCAGCCTATTGTGATTTTTGACGAAGTTGAACACACGTTTCACCCAGAGTGGCAACGCTTATTAATAAATACACTTATTAAAGTGTTCGAAAATAAGAGAGTACAACCTCAGGTGGTGTTAGCTACGCATTCTCCGTTTATTTTATCTGACATCCTAAATAAAAAGACACTTTCATTAGGGAATCATAATGATATCAATGTAAATACATTTGCAGCAAATATTCATGACATATTAAAGTCTCAATTTATTTTACAGCGTTCAATCGGAGAGCATGCGGCAAATATTATAAAAAAGATAGCCGTTCAATTAGAAGATTTAGATACTAACAGTTGTGAAGAGTACAACTTAGAAACTATTAAAACGATAGAGTTAGTAGTGGATCAAGTCGGAGACCCACTGCTAAAAAGGGAATTACAATCCCGACTCGATCGAGTTAAAATACATCCTAGATCTATTAAAGGGCGTATTTTATCTCTTCTGGATGAAGGCTTAGACGAAAGGCAACTTTTAGCTCGTATCAAATCAATAGATGAATAAATATAATCATGTTTCTTATTAACAATGCAACCATTATCGATGCAATAAAAAAACACAAAGCGCATTTTAATCAACGACCATCTCAAATAAATATCTATACGGTTTATTTATCTAGAAATTTTGAAGAAATAATAACTGGCACGCCTGAAACTTTATTGAAAATTCTTAATGGTTTTTTTGACAAAATTAAAGATGACTTAGTCAGTTTACCTATCTCAGATCAACTTAAACACAAATATGTTCATATTAGTGGTATCAAGAAAAAAAGCGGAAAAATTATTGATGTTGAGCTTACTTTTGAATGCCCTATATCACTAAGATCATTTTGGGATGCGCTGGACAACCATCTTGGAACTAATGCCAACATAGATTATGCTATTCAAGCTTTAGATAACATTGATTATCAATTGAAATGTCACTTAGATATACATACTTTAAATCGCCAAAAACTCAGTGAATATAAGAGGAAAAGTAAGAATCTTAGATCTGGAAAAACAGTAACAATTCTTGCGTCAAAATTAAATCCTTACCTTAATGAAAGGCTAATTACCTGCTATGTGGAATGTAAGGCAGTGTTTGATTACGATCTGTTTAGAGAAAAAAGTTTGGAATGGTGTGCGTACTCATTGACCAAGTATGTAGCGCCTAGGATTTGCCCTTATTGTAATCGGAATTTTACTCCAGTTGTTGTCATAGATAAAAATGATGAGGCAAGACCTGAGCTTGATCATTTTATTCCTAAGTCACTGTTTCCGATGTTTGCTGTTTCTTTTTATAACCTGATACCTGCTTGCCACAATTGTAATCATACCAAAGGTAACTACAATGTGATCAATATCGACGCTCGAGGAAACTTGTCTTATAACATATCACATCCGTATTTGGTAGAAGATGACCTTAGCGAAAGGAAAGTATTTACTATAAAAAATAAGGCCCAAGATATTGGTATATTTTTTGATTACAATTCTCAAGAAAAATTACAGATAGCTCTTGAGCCTAACTTACCCTTCAAAGTTACTAACTCCCTGTCTATATATAAGTTAGCCGTGGCAACTGAAAATGGGCTTGAAGGTTATTATAGTCATCATGATAAAGAGCTTATCACCAGCCTAAATATGGTTAGAAAGTACCCTGATACTGCCATTGAGTCTATCGTTAAATTGTTTAAAGGAGAACAACAGATTATAACACCTCAATCAATTGGAAATTTAAAACGCTCATTGCTACAAATGGTTATTCCAGAAAACGCAAAAGAAGAGACCTTGGGAAAGTTGAAAAAAGATATACTCACTGAACTACTTATGCATCTTATATGATGATATGAAAATGGAATTGTATTAACTATTTTACTAACTCAATTAGACGATAGTACTTTAGTGCATTTTTTCCAAAAACGCGATAAGTCCGCAAAGAAATCGGATTGTGATGGCGTATAAAATGTCGATATTTATGAATGTTTTAGATGACTAAACTGATTATTTGAATACATGCTTCTACCCAAATCAAGCGTGAGAGATGCATTAGAGATGGGATATCGTAAGTCATTCATGATGCCTCAAATTATTCGAGTTATCGATATTAGGGCAGATGATCTAACAAGGTTTTGTCCAAAAAAGAGTTTGAATCTAAGCTAGGATTAACTGACTAACGAAGTAGAGCAATGTTCACTCTTAATAGAAAATCTACAGAGCACAGCTCTGTAGCCTAGCTAACCGCTCTCTTAAATAGATATGGTATCACTTGAAATGATGGGGTATATGCATTCAATAAATTCCGTGAAGATAAGGTCAGATTAAATAATTATCGCGGTTATCAAGAACACTGTTCTCATAAATTCATAACTACATTAAATTTTGTTTTTTGTTTTTTGTTTTTTGTTTTTTGTTTTTTGTTTTTTGTTTTTTAAATATGAAAAAACAAGTTATGTTTGAACACTGTTCTGAAAATTTTAGTCCTGAGTTTAACCTTTATATCCCCCACAACAATACAAATCGATCGGCAGGATGAATGCTTTCTAGAAGCAGAAAACAGCCACAGCGAACCAAAAAATCATTGAATTACAAAGCGAAATTTTTTGATGCACGAAAATTACATTGCAGACGAAGCAGACAAACGTCTCTGCACGAAAGCTTTCGCTACGTGCGAACAAATAAAGAAGTGTCACACGAAGCACTAAAACTGTCTTTTGCGACACAGCAATTGCTCTCTGCGACAACGAAAAAAAATCAACAAGAGCAAACTTTGCTCATTTGTTTTTAATTTTTCAGTCTTGCTCCTTATATTAAAGCTATAACCGTTATAATAGTTATAACAGTCATAATAGTTATAACAGTCATAATGGTTATAACATATTTTTTTGAGGGAATGTAGCCTTATTTAGGTCCAAGGATTAATAATCCATTGAATAAAAACGACAATATAAAAACAATTATTATTCAAACAAGAAAACTCAAGGCATTTAATAGAGACACTATTCCACGAAAAATCATGCTGCTTGCCAGCATGAATACATTTAGTTATTTACCTATTTGGCAATCAAATTATTATAGTTGACCCTCTAGTGCTAAATAATTTTATTCTTCAATTTGTATACAGCAGTTCGTGACACACCTA
>NZ_AUNJ01000205.1 GCF_000447775.1 Bacteriovorax sp. DB6_IX | reverse complement strand
AAATCATCTCTGCTCACACTTTTTCTAAACAGCACCTCCTATCTAACCAAGACCAAGACATCAATATTAGTCGATATGGGATAGGTTTTGGATACAGTCTCTAAACTGAGTTATTTACTCAAGCTTAAAGACGTCTCCTCCCCTTAAGATTACAAGTAAAATTGTCGATCAAGTATGTATGTTTATTCGACTTCTCTTTATATTGATCTTATGTATGTCTTGTGTAGAAGAGGGACTTGTTGATGTTAGTCTCTTTAAAAAAAATATAAACTTAAATCCATAAATATGTCTCATTTCTAGCTACTATCAGCTCTAACGGTACAGGGAATCAATAGTCGAATAACCAAATAGATAATGAAAAGATTTCTTTGGACCCTGAGTTTGGAGTAAATCTATATGCAGGAACAGTCATAAATAATATTATCGATAACCTTTTTTACGGTATTGACTATGAGTCTTTCAATTTATTCAACTTCAAGGAATTATCTGATGGCTCCCAAACAGAACTCAAAGTAAACAGACAGGCCATTAGCTTCATTACTCTAGGAACTGATTTTTTATTCGATTTTTCTTACCCATTACTTCTTAAAACATCGTTTTCTAAAAGTGTAACAAGCCAGACAGATACTGAAGGATGGAAGTATATCGTCTATTTTAACTTATCATTAACAAAATCATTCTCTGCTCACACTTTTTATAAACAGCACCTCCTATCTAACCAAGACCAAGACATCAATATTAGTCGATATGGGATAGGTTTTGGATACAGTCTCTAAACTGAGTTATTTACTCAAGCTTAAAGACGTCTCCTCCCCTTAAGATTACAAGTAAAATTGTCGATCAAGTATGTATGTTTATTCGACTTCTCTTTATATTGATCTTATGTATGTCTTGTGTAGAAGAGGGACTTGTTGATGTTAGTCTCTTTAAAAAAAATAGTACCTCTATAGATACTTTAAACTACACTCCATTAAATGCGACAATTCACTCAGGAGAGACAATTGGGTATAGCTTTAGTAATGGACAAGCACCTTTTTTGGTCTCGACAGGAGGAGTTGGAACATTTAACAACCTTCTTCTAGAGTATACCGCTCCAAGGTCATCCTCTCCCTTAGCTCATCAAATATCAGTTTCAGATGATGTGGGCAATACGGCTAAAGTAAAGTTTAATATTCTTGGATTCGAAAAAAATATACATCTTGAACAGACAAAATCTTTTGGAGAACAAAACTATCCAACAAATTTAGCAAAAACAGCAAATGGTGATATCTACATGTCCAGTGTTGTCATAGACACTCCTGGCTGGGAGAGATGGGTTATTTGGAAAAGTACTGATATCGGTTCAAACTGGTCTATTGTTGATGAATTCATTTTTACTGATGAAGGAGAGAGTCATCCTCTCGGCATAGAAACCAAGAATAACGATATTTACGTATGTGGATATGCTTGGGAATCTGGTGGAATAATAAATAGTGAGTGGTTTATTCGCAAATCAACTGATCAAGGTTTAACCTGGCAAACAATCGACAGATGGAACTTAGAAACGGGAAATAATGTTTGTAACGATATCGAACATGATTCGAGTACAGATGATTTTTTCGCTTCAGGATATGCTCATACATCGGCCTCAGGAGATGTCGGAATTATCAAACAAAGTACTGACGATGGACAAAACTGGTCTGTCATTTTTAATGATTCCGATACGCGTGACGTATACACGGTAAAGGCCTCTCCAGCGGGAGTAATATGGGCAGTTGCGGAGAGCGATCTAGGAGCTGGAACAGTTCTTTACAAGGGAACTTATGCAGGTTCATGGACTTGGTCAGGGCCCTATTCAATTGGTATAAACTCGATTCCTTCAGTAGCTTATCAAAAATTTGGAAAGCTTTTAATCGAATCTGAGACAACGGCTTACTACGCAAGTAAACATTTAGGACGTTGGGTAATTTCGAAAACAACTGATTCAGGTCTAAACTGGACAAATATTTACACTGATGGGCTCTCTTCTGAAGGAGTAGATATCTTAAAAACAACTTCAGGTGATTTAATTTCTGTAGGGAGCAACACAACAAGTCCTAGAAATTTTGAAATAATTAGAAGTACAGATAATGGAGCCACATGGACAAAGGTTTTATCCGATAATACTCCTGCCAAAGAAGGAACCTTTGTTATTGAAGCAAATGATAACTCGCTTTTAAGCATAACTTATGAGGATGGTGGTTCACAACAAGTTCATTCTTACAGGTCTACTGACAATGGTGTCACTTGGTCTTCTAGAGGTGAAGCAAGATATTTATCCGCTATTTATACCGAGATAAATGATTACAAAGAAGACTCTTTAGGCAATATCTTTACTGCTGGTTTTACAATGATGACGGATAATAATGTAAATAACACTTGGAGTATAAATAAAAGTTCAGATAATGGTATTAGCTGGTCTCAATCAGATATTCTAACCGACCCAACATTTGATTTAAGTGCTCACACGATTGAACCTGTTTCAGGTGGGTACGTATATGCCAGCGGCGGAAGCAGGCAAGGCTTATTATTGAGACAGTCCAGTGATAGTGGCGCTTCATGGACAACTCTAGAACTATTCAATACCGGAACAACAAATAACTACAAAGCCTTTATGGGCTCAGATAGTTTTGAGAATATTTATTATGTAGCTTGGCAGTCTGACCCCGCAGTAAGTACACAAGTAAGAAAAGCTTCTTCAAATGGGACAGTAAGAACAACTGTTGGAACGTTTCCAATGAAAGCAGGAAGTACAAATTTTTCTGCCAGAAGTCTAGAGGTCCTTAGCGATGACAGTATCTGGCTCGGAGCAACTGAAAAAGACGGTGGAGTAACAACAACGACTGTCATCTATAGAACTCTTGACCAAGGAGTATCATGGACAGAAATGTTACGAACACCTGGTAATTCATCTTCTATAAAAGTTCAGAGAACTTCTGATGGAAAACTATTTGCCTCTAATCTCTATAAACTTTCTATTTCTACTGATAATGGAGTGACATGGAATAGCTACTATGACGGCTCTCTTGGAAGTCTTAAAGACTTTATAATAGGAAATAATGACCAAGTTTATATCTTAGTTAATAAGAAAGTTATTACTTATTCGACACAGACTTCCAGCTGGTACGAAGTGTGGGATATGAATGACAAAATAAACAACGCACATAATCCTGCTGCTACAGGGCTTTTTAAATGCAGTGCCAGCCCAATAAAAGTATGTCTAAATGTTTTAGAGGTATTCAGTGGCCAAGAAGGTGATAAAAATTATCTATGGCCTCTTAAGCTTCCATAAAAAAGATGGTGGACGTAGCAAGGATTGAACTTGCGACCCCTGTCGAGTCAGGACAGTGCTCTCCCACTGAGCTATACGTCCACGATTGGTGGATTTATAATATAATCATTTGAATTTGCTACGTCAACATTTCTGTATGACGCGGTGTTTGTATCAAAAGCCAATTTTGGTCGATAGAATCTTTTTACTTAACTCACAAAGGATACACATATGAAGAAAGTCTTATTTGCAGTGACTGCTGCCGCTCTTATGACGAGCTGTGCTGTTTCAAAAACTGTTCTAACTCCTGAAGGAGAGAAGATTAAAGTTGTTAATAAGAAGCCTCACAAGAGATGTCGTGCGGTCATCAGTGTCGTTGGTGAGAATGATGAAGGTGTAATGGATCTTGCGATCAACCATGCGAGAAATCAGGCCGGTAAGAAAGGTGCTGACACTTTATATGTTACAGATGAGGTTAGCCAAGGTAGTATGTGGCGAGTTCACGCTACAGGGTATATCTGTAAGAAATAATAACGAGAGAGTATCATGAATATTACACAAGAAGCTATTGACGCAATAGAGAACTTCTCTATGCCAGATAATGTAGGTTTTGGAAAAGTTATGCTGCCTATAATGGCAGTGGCTGAATATAAAGATGGTCAGTGGAGCCAAGTTGAAGTTAAGAAGTATGAAAAACTACAACTTGATCCGACTTGTAAAGTTCTTCACTATGGTCAAGAAATCTTTGAAGGAATGAAGGCCTATAATTACAAAGACAATGGTCCTAACCTATTTCGTCCGCTTGAAAATTGGAAGAGGTTTAACCTTTCTGGAAAGAGAATGGCGATGCCCGAAGTGCCTGAAGAAATCTTTATGGGTGCAGTAGAAGAAGTCACTTGGCTTGGGAGAAAGTTTGTTCCAAAAAGAAGTGGAGAATCACTCTATATTCGTCCTTTTATGTTTGCCTCTGAATGCAACTTAGGAATCAAGCCAGCAGAAGAATTTCTTTTTATGGTTGTGGCCTCACCAGTAGGAAGCTACTTTGCTGGTGGAAGTATCAAAGTTCTTATTGAGCGAGATATGATACGTGCTTGTTCAGGTGGAATGGGTGCAGCAAAAACTGGTGGAAATTATGCTGGAAGTTTACTCTCAGCGATTGAAACAAAGAAACTTGGTTATGACCAAACACTTTGGCTCTCTGCCACAGATAAAGAAAGTATTGAAGAAATGAGTGGGATGAATTTCTTTGCTGTAATCAATGGAGAATTACATACTCCAGAAATTACAGACACAATTCTAAATGGAATTACAAGAAACTCTCTTATTGAATTGGCAAAATCTGAGGGGCTTAAAGTTCATGAAAGACGTATGTCTATTACAGAAATGATTTCGGCGATTCAAGATGGAAGCTGTACTGAGTGTTTTGCTTGTGGAACAGCGGCAATTCTTACGCCAATATCTTCAATGCATGATCGTGGTGGAAAGGACTATATACTCAAAGAAGAATATGGGCCAATCGCGAGAGACCTAAGAGATAAGCTACTTGGTATTCAAGAGCTTTCAATTGAAGATAAGTTTAACTGGACGAAGTTATTAAATAGATAATTTGAATTTCTTAAGGGCCTCTTTGAGGTCCTTAATCTTTAATGGCTTACTTAGGTAATCATTCATTCCAACTTCCACACATTTTTCAGCATCACCCTTCATGGCCAAGGCCGTTAGAGCAATAATATAGGGACGACCATATTTTTCATCAGCACGAATTTCTTTTGTCGTATCAAGCCCATTCATTTCTGGCATATGGACATCCATAAAAACTAAGTCATAATCTTCTCTCATTAACTCTTTTAAGCAGTCCGCACCACTTGTGACTGTGACAGGCTCAACCTTAAACTTCTTTAAAAAGCCCGCCGCCACTTTTAAATTAATCAGATTATCATCCACAACTAAAACCTTATGAGATGAAAGATCATCAAGATTAACATCTTGAGTAGTTTCTTCACTTACCTGATTCTTTTCTAAGAGAGATTCTAAGAATGAGTTGAGATTGCAGTTTAGTAAAGGCTTTTGAAGAGTCGATATAACGCTTTTCTTCTTTTCTAGTTCTTTAAGTTTTGGTGAATTTGAGGCACTCGTAATAATAAACTTAGGACTTACTTCACTATCTATTAGTTCTCTCAATTTAGGAGACTTTTGAATAGAGTCAAAACTTAGAATGACATAATCAAATTTAAAGCTAGTCACTTTTTCAGTGAAACTCTCGAGCTTCGTTCCAATAGAAATATCCATCTGATAATTCTTAAGTAACCTTCTAATAATCTCTCGATTTTCTTTCATCTCTTCATAAATAAGAACTTTCTTATTTTCGAGGTATTCAATAGTCTCTTGAGAAAATTGGTATTCCTGCTTCTCTAAAATATCCAGTGGTATCTCTACCCAGAATCGACTTCCTTCCCCCTCTTCAGAGACAAAGTTAATTCTTCCATTCATCATTTCAGCAATTTTTTTACAAATGGTTAGACCTAGCCCAGTCCCACCATACTTCTTCGTTGTAGAAATATCTTCTTGAATAAAAGGCTTGAAGATTTTTTCTCTGGCCAGTTTGCTTATCCCTATCCCGGTATCTTCAACCATGATTTTGAAGTTTCCAAGTTCTTCACTAATTGAAAGGCGGATAAATCCTGAATCAGTAAACTTTAATGAGTTCCCAATAAAGTTTAAAATAATCTGCTTTATTCTCTCGGGATCACCTTTAACTTTGTAACGGCGCCCAAGATCATTCTTTACAATAAATTCGATCCCCTTCTTATGTATAACAGGGGCCATAATCTTGGCCGACTCTTCAATAATATTCTCTATACAGAATTCATCTTGGCTTAGCTCAAGAGTTCCCGATTCAATCTTAGAAAGATCTAGAACATCATTAATAAGTGTTAAAAGAAGATTTCCAGACTCAAGAATGGTTTTCAATTCATTCTTCTTATCCGAATCAATATTTGAGTCAAGGAGGATCTGAGTCATTCCTATAATAGCATTGAGTGGTGTTCTAATCTCATGGGACATATTGGCCAAGAACATCGACTTTGCATCATTAGCTGCCTCAGCTTCTGTTTTGGCGTCACTAACCTTTTGTAGTGTTTTTACTAGCTCAGAAGTTCTCTCATTAACCTTAATTTCTAATGACCTATTGAGCTCACTAATTTTATTCTCATATTTTACTTGTTCATCAATATCGACATGAGTCCCGAGCATTCTTAAAGGAGTCCCATCATTGGACTCTTCAATAATTCTCCCTCTTGCAAGAATCCACTTAAGGCTTCCATCTTTACAACGGAAGCGAATTCTGGTGTTATATTCAGGCTCTTCACCAGAGAGGTAATTATCTAAGAGCTTCATGACTCTCTGTCTATCCCCTTCATATATAAGTGTTTCAAAAGTCGAAAGAACCTGTGGGAGTTCATTCTCTTCATAGCCAAGCATTTCAAACCAACGCGGGCTGTATTTCACATTATTTGAGCGTAGGTCCCAGTCCCATACTCCATCTCGTGAAGCATCAAAAGCGAGGGCCAAACGTTTTTCACTATCTTTTAATGAGTGCTCTTTTTCCTTTAATTGTCCGATAACATTATTAATCGAATCCCTTAAAAGATTTACGAGATTATCTGACTTTGCACTCGTGTCAAGATAATCAATCTTATTACTATTTAATAGTTTTCCCGCTTGCTCTGTAATTTCTTTAAAAGGGGTAATAAGAGTTCTAGCAAGTACACTAAGAATTGATAGAATCACAAGATAAACTAGTATGATAATTGGAATAACAGTCGATCTAAACTTACTAAGTGCAGACATCACAGTATTCTTTTCTATATCTAACCCTAACGAATAAGTTGTTCCTGGGATACGGCGATAGAAGATATATCTTTCTTGCTCTCCCGCCATATAGAGTTGATACCCGACTTCTTCGAGAATCATTTTATTCCCGATATAAACAAGATCAGGATTCTTTTCCTCAACGATTTTTTGAACTTGAGAAATCGTTTGCCCTATTTCATCCTTAACAATCTTGTCTCCTTCTTTTAGAAGGCCGACAACCTTTTCTTCATCCCAGTGATACCAATAGGCACCGGTTTGAGAGATAAGAAAGACGCGAGGACTCTCTAGAGAAAGAAATTTATACTTTAACTTATCAATCAGCCTTTGAACTCTCTCCCAAGTAACAGTTAGTCCAACAAGTCCTAAAATTGCTCCATCTTTCTTGATACTTGAAGCAACCACAACTTGCTTAACACCCGTTGTATAAGAAATCATTGGCTCAGAAATATAGACTCTTCTCTCATTGAAAGAATTTGAACCAACAGTAACTTTCCAATAATCTCTCTTAGCAATACTCTTAGGACTTGCGTTTGGGTCTAAATCATTACTGGTTCTAAGGAGCCCCTGTCTTGGATTTCCTCCAGATGTATTGTAAAAACGTCCCTTTTTATCCCCTATAATGACCTTCTCAATATTATCGACATTCGATGAAAGAAAAGACATAAGCTTGGGACGCATCTTAATAAAGTCCATACTTTGAACTTCTGAGAACTCTGAGAGGACTGCGGCCTCACGCTTTCTCTCTCTAAAGAAAGCTCCCACCCCTTGAGCAAGAGTGTTGACCTGATGAGAAGCATCGACAATCGCAGCCTCTTCAACAATTCTAAAATACTCAGGCAAAAGAATGACAGTCAGAGCCGAAAAGGCAACGATAATACTAGTTGAAAATATGAGAATAATCTTATTGGTAAGTTTCATCTACAAAAGAAAAAAAGGAGAAGGCCAGGCCTTCTCCTTTAAAGTATATTATTGACCTAAGCTAGGTAATACTAAGAAGCAAATCATTGCTAAAATTGTTGGTCCAATGGCACCGGCAAGTAGCCCAATTGGACTAATTCCGTCTTTACCAAATGAACTTTTCAAAATACCAAAACCTGCAGGGTTTGGAGCATTGGCAATAACAGTTAAACCACCACCGGCAACCGCACCAGCAACAAGGTAGTATTTCTTGGCATCAGTTAATTCAACTAATGAACCGAGATATGTAAGAGCAGCGTTATCAGTAATGGCCGTTAGAGCTGTTGATCCTCCAAAGAGAGCAAGATCAGGAAGCTTTGCTAGAACTGGTTGTAGCCACCAAGCTTGTTGTCCACCAAGAACAACGAGACCACCAAGGAAGAAACCAACAAGTAGTGATTCTTTCAGTTTAATCTCATCTTGATATTCTTGAGTTACAGCAGCGAAACCTAAGAAGAATAGGAAAAGCCCTAGGAAGAAAACCATGTGGTGAGCTGTGTAAACAACTAGCCCCATAAAGACAAGGTGAACTAGTGTAATCCACCAAGTAGGCTCCATCCAGTTGTCGTGCTTCGCTTTAATTTCAAGTTTACCTTTAAGCTCGTTCTTAAACATGAAGGCAACCGCAAAAGTTCCTACAACAATTGAGATAACTGCTTTGTAACCGAAGTTCGTGATCATATGTCCGAATCCCCAGTGCCACTTAGAGGCAACCATAAGAACAGGAGGTGCCGCAAAGTGAGAAAGAGTTCCACCAATTGAGATATTTACAAAAAGTAGTCCTAGTGTTGCATACTTAAATTTATCGCTCATCTCATTTGAGTAATAGTAATCAAGTAGGATAAGTGCTGTCACAGTCATAGCAGCAGGCTCTGTAATAAATGACCCAAGAATTGGACCAATAACTAGAGAGGCAATATAGAACGCCATTCTCCCCGGAAGAGGAATTACTTTAGAAATTGCTAGAATGATCTTTTCAGCGAAAACGATAATTGGTCTCGTCCCGGCCATTGCCATAATAACAAAAACAAAAGCAGGCTCTGTAAAATTCAGGTCTTGTTCAAGATACCTTAGAGCACCACCGACGACCTTGTGGTCAGCATCAAAAATCATGAGCCCTTCAGTTGCTGAATAATAAGCAATAAAGATAGCGGCCCAAATTCCAAAAACGGCCTCAACTTCACCTAAGAAGTGAAGAAGGTTTTCCATAATTGATCCTTCCGGATACTTATGGGCAAGGTGTTGGATTTTAGAGACGAGAAACGTGTGGCAGACGGCCAGCGCGAAAAGAATCGTCCCTACTAACTGAAGATTAGTTGGATTCATAAGATTTCCTTCCTTTTATACAATACTTACATACATTTATCTTAGTTTAGTTCCTAGAGTATTGCGTGGCAAATATTTAAAAACAGGGTAATTATTGCATTTTGTCGTAATTATAATTATTTATGTGAACATTTTCAGGAATATCCGTAGCTTATTCATTAGGTGACAAAAAGAGATTCACCATGAATTTTGCCAAAATTTCTTTTCTCACATCCCTTCCAAGATCTGGGCATATGACCTAAATCATTGGCCAATCCCTTTCATCTGATTAATGATAGGAGGATTATAATTTCGAAAGGAGAAATATGCGTTACCTTGTTTTACTAGCTCTAAGTTCCCTACTCTTTTCTTGTGCAACAGTTAGAAAAGAGAATGTTGATTACCAAGAGGCCGGAACTCTTTGGATCCAAACGTCAGCTGAAGTCAAGGCCCTCATCTATCAGGCCTTTAATATTGCCAAACTCAGACTTGACCAAGACCTACAAAAGAGAGGTCGTAAATATAATGCCAAAAAACGTGCCATCGTAGTTGATGTCGATGAGACAATTGTCGACAACTCACCTTACCAGGCCAAGAATATTCTTGTTGGTAGAGAATATACGTCTGAGAATTGGGCAGAGTGGATTGATCTTGCAGATGCCAAGGCCCTACCTGGAGCTGTTGAATTTCTAAACTACGCCAAATCAAAAGGTGTCGAAGTTTTCTTTATTACAAATAGAAAACAAAGAGGATACCAGGCGACAATGGACAACTTAAAGAAGCTAGGTTTTCCAGTCTCAAAGAAGAATCTCTTTTTAAGAACTGAAGAAGGTCACTCAAAAGAGAAAAGAAGACAAATGGTGATGAAGAATTATCGAATTGTTCTACTGATGGGAGATTCAATGGGTGATTTTGGTCCATTCTTTGAAACAAAGTCAATGGCCCAGAGAAATGAGCTGACAGAGAAGTATCAAAGAGAATTTGGAGATAAATTTATCGTTCTTCCAAACCCTATGTATGGGGAATGGCTTGGCTCTATTTACGATTATGACTATAGTCTAAGCAATAAAAAGAAGAAGAAAATTCGTCGCTCAAAACTTAGACCCTACTAACACAATCCTAACAATGGGGGCCTTGTCCCCCACTTGTCCAAATAAAGATTCCAGACTCTTCTATATTTATTGACCAATAGTGAACACCTTTATATAAAGGCGAAAAATTATATATGGGGGATTTATGAAAAAGACATTAAAAGTTATCTTTTTATCACTAGTTACAATGAGCGCTGTTATGGCCACAGGTTGTGAGACAGAAGTTGAGCTTCAGGCCTTTGATATTCTTTCTCAAGAACTAGGGACTGACTTCAATGATTCATTTAATAACTGGCACTATACTGCGACACTTAATAGTTCTGTAGAAGGGAAAGAAAGTTACACAACTCTATTTAATACTGAGTACGGAACTTTTAGAGTCGATCTTGATATCGACCAATTTTGTGACGTGACTGATTACTCAATTGCACCTTTCTAAGTTATCAAATATACGAGACCTTCGGTCCTTGAAGGTCTCAAACTCCTTGAAAAAATTACAATTTCCCACACCTGAACACAGAATGTGTTAGTTTGCTAAAAAATTGTTCAAATTCAAGCTCACGTTTGTTCACGCTCCTGCTGTTTATTAATACTTAACAATTTTCTGAGGGAGAGAGTATGTCAAAAAAGTCTAAATCTGCGCTGATTGCCACTACTGCTATCGCCATTCAACTTCTTTCACCATCTAAGATTATGGCAAATGGTCTAGAGGGACATATTAGAAGCCTTAACAATGTTAAGGTGTCTGAAGGTCTTAAAGAAAGAATCAAAATGGTAATTGATAGTAATAAGGTTGCAGGATCAAGACCGGCTTTCTGTCCTCTTAATAATACCAACTCATATAAGAAGACGGCCGACAGCTTGAAGTCTATTGTCACTGTTTTTAAAGATGACTGCTTTGATGATAATCAGGCCTTGGTTGATCAAATCCTCACAAGCTCAAAACAGCTTGAAGAAGAGCTGAATAAAATTGCTGAAGAAACAGGAAAGGACACAACTGATGTTGTTCCTAGTGTAGATGAAATTGAAGTCGATGGAATTCCTCTGACAAAACTTATGGATGGGATGAATACCCTATTCAATAAAAGCAAATGTAGTAATTTAGATGATACCCCACTATTAGAGCGTTCGGCAGATGTCATTCAAACTTTCTCTCAATTCGGTTTGTACTCTCCAAGTGGGGTTTCTGTTGCCTATGGTGGACTCGCTGTAGCTTCAATGATGAGATTTATCAATGGGATCTTTGAGAAGAGATTTGAATTTGAAAATGAAGCGGATATCGACACTTTCGTAAAACTAAATTGTGCTTACTATGATGTGAGAAACCAAGTTAAAACACTTGAGATGTTTGATATCGATACAAATAAGCACTACAAAGATAAAGAGGTTCTTTCAGATATTTCAAAAGAGCTTGCAAAGTCAAAGAAGCTACTTGAAGACGCGAAAGCGAAAACTCCTTCAGAAATTGAGAAACTAAAGAAGGAACACACTTCAAAAGTAGAAAAGGAATTAGAGAGTTTAATATCTCCTCTTTATAAGAAAATAGAATCCCCTATCACTGATCTACCTGGAAAGTCGGCAACTTACCAACAAGCAGAAATATTAGGTGAGCTCTATTTTCAATTGCCACAACTTGAGCAAGCACTTGATGAGTATATCAAACACTCTTCAGGAGCAGATCGCTTCTTAAATATTCTTTTTAAAAGAAAGCTTGAAGAAGTCCAAAATGCTGAAGAGCTGATGGAAATGAAGACCTCTGATTTCAATAATAAGTTTAGAGCAGATCTCGCAAGTTCATTTAAAAGAGTTCTTACAGATATCTCAAAGAAAAGAGAAGCTGCAGGAAAAGAATTTG
>NZ_AUNJ01000204.1 GCF_000447775.1 Bacteriovorax sp. DB6_IX | reverse complement strand
ACTTTATTTGAAGTGTTTTCTTAGATTGAATATGGAATACTCTGTCATCAATTTTGATTTTGTGATTCTCAAGAAGGACTTGAGTCGAAGACTTTACCGGAATCAGATTATTATCTTCTCCATCCTTCGCAATGATATGACTCTCAAGGAGAGTAGGCTCCTTTTTGGAAGTATCTAAATCAAGAATATAGATACCTTCTATTGGTCCGTAATAACTTCTAA
Organism: Bacteriovorax sp. DB6_IX; assembly: GCF_000447775.1. Classification (GTDB taxonomy): domain Bacteria; phylum Bdellovibrionota; class Bacteriovoracia; order Bacteriovoracales; family Bacteriovoracaceae; genus Halobacteriovorax_A. Next base: position 51 of record NZ_AUNJ01000204.1, on the reverse strand, counting down.
AAATGTAGCTATGTCGAGAATCTGAGTAAGAGATAACTGCACTCTTAACCT
>NZ_AUNJ01000203.1 GCF_000447775.1 Bacteriovorax sp. DB6_IX | reverse complement strand
GAAGAATTCTTTTTCCTTTCCTTGTTTAAGATATGACATTCCCAGCCAAAGCTTAGATCCTAGGTAGAATTTTGAAGTTGGATACCTCTCAACTAAGTCTTTAAAGTATTTTTCACTCCACTGATAATGCTTACCAGTTTCAAAAGAAGCAACTCCCGCTTGGAAGAGAAACTTATCATCTTTAGATTTATTATTTGGGAAATGATTTGAGAATTCATTGAAAAACTGTGCACTCTTCTCATAGTTCTTGCTATCAAACTCTTTCTCTGCGATTGCGAGCATCTGTTCAGGCTTCCACTTATAAACATCAAATTTTACAAGATCATCTGGACTAACCTTTCTTACACTAGCAAGAGTTCTTTGGGCCGGTTTCCCTTTATTCTCAAGTTGAGTCTCTAAATAGAAATTTCTACTCTCCACCGTCTTTAGCTTATACTTAAGCTGCATAATCTCATTTCTCAGGTGTTGATTTTCCTTATTAAGCACAAGGACTTTGTCCTCTAAAGAGTTCAAAACTCTTGCCCTATGCTCAACATGATCAACTAGATCACAAGATGTTAGAGTGGCTAAAAATGATAAGAATAGTGTTGTTTTAATTACTTTTTTCATGGACCTTGTCCTAGCTCCTATACAATTCGTCAATTAGCTATTCGGTCAAAGTCTTAAATTGTTTAATTTTTTTTCACCAAGGCGATTTATGGAAATACTTTCTGATAAAGACCTTAACCAACCTCATTACTCAATTATAACACAGATTGATCTTTAGACTCTTAAGGTACTGAAATAATGGATGAGATGGTCGGCTTCCCATATTTTTGAAGCTTTTTTTGATAGAGGCGCTCTTTATATAGTGATTCTATAACCTCCTTGAGTTTTATCCTCTTATCCAAGGGGAGATCTTTTCTAACAATGATCCATTGTTTCTTGCCCCCTTCTAGAAGTAGAGTCTTTCCAAAGTTTGAGAGATCATAGCCAAGCTCTTTAACCCAGTAATAAAAAGCAGGCTCAGAAAAAACCCCAGCATCGGACAGTCTATTACTGGCCAAAACCTTTACCGACTGTTCATAACTATTAACTCGGATAATATTGAGAGGGACTCCTTCTAACTGTCGGTATGAAGCAGATCTATGAAAGACAAACCTCTTCTTATCAAGATCTTTTAAAGACTGAATTTTTGAGCTTTTCTTAGTCGCGACAATCACATCAATTTCAAATTGAACGGCGAGTCTATCTCCTGCTTCTAGAGAATCACGATGGGCTTGGGAAGAGATAAGATCAATCTCACCATTTTTAAGGAGGCTAAGCATTCTCTTAAAAGGAAGGATAGTATTTTGATATTTATATCCTGATCTCTTACCAATTTCTTCATTTAACTCATAAATAATTCCATGCTTGCCTTTAGAGTCTTCCCAGCCATAAGGAGGAAGATCCATTGTTCCTATCTTTAAAATGAAGTTATCTTGCGCAAGCACAGATAGAGAAAGCAGAATGAATATAAGAAGTCTTACGAACATCATGACTGTCATTCTAAGTGAAAGCAGTGTTAAACAAAAGTTAAATTAGGATATATTTGATCGAACAAGTTCGAGCAAAATATCTATTCCACTAATAATTGGTGCTGGACCAGGCTGAAGAAAGATCTCTGGTTTAAGTTCATAAATCTTATCGTCTCGTACAGCATTAATAATACTCCAGCCTTCTCTTTCTTTAATATGCGAAACATTCACTTTCTTCCCACACCAACAGGCCAAAATGATATCAGGATTCCTTTCTATAACATCTTGTGATTGAATATACCTATCCTTGGCCATGGGACCAAGCTCACTATTAGGAAAGATCAACTCACCACCACAGAGTTCTACTATTTCATTAAACCAATGAATTCCAGCAATCATTGGTTCATCCCACTCTTCAATATAAATACGAGGTCGAGCTTTGAGAGAAGATGAAAAACGTAGGGCCTGTTCTATTTTTTCTTTAAGCTCTTTTACATACTCCTCTGCCCTATCCTGAGCTCCAACAAGTCTTCCAATCATCAGGGTGTAATCTAAAATTTCATCCAAAGATCTATGATTCGCTATAAAGACATTGAGCCCTTGCTCAATTAAATCTCTTGCCAGATCCTTTTGAATATCAGAGAAACCGATAACTAAATCAGGACGTAGATCGACAATCTTTTTTATATGTCCACTAACAAAAGCTGTAACTTTTGGAAGTGCCTTCGCCTCTTCAGGTCTTTCAACATAAGCTGAAACCCCAACAATTCGATGACCTTCACCTAGAGCAAAGAGAATCTCCACGGCTTCTTCTGTTAGGCAAACTATTCTTCTAGGGAACAAACTCATAAATTAACCTTCTTTTAATGACGATTAGCTCATATAGGTTAAATAAAAGTCAAATCTTCGTCAAAAGTGTTCTAGATCAATGAATTCTATAAGATTATTTGCTAGAATCGATTCATTCGAAGAATAAAAAGGAATTAGAANG
>NZ_AUNJ01000202.1 GCF_000447775.1 Bacteriovorax sp. DB6_IX | reverse complement strand
AAAAAGAATATAAGAAAATAGTTTCTCTCTACCATCCAGATAAGTGGAATTACTACAACAAAACAGATTCCATTGATAAACGATTAAGAGAGAACTTCAATATCATTCAAAAGAGCTATGATATAATAAGTAAGTAAATTAGATATAAGGAAATACAGATGCACAAGAAAAGAGAACAGGTTATCAAGGCCCTTGAACTCGAGTTGACTCGCATTATCAGTGAGACAAATGGAATCAATTTGAGTGATACACTGGAGCTTCTTTGCCACAGTCAAACAGTAAAGGATACACCTTCAGTTGAAAAGGCCGTTCATGAGTTTATAAAGCTATTGGCCGGTTACTCTGTTGATGAAGTCGACATTGATACTCTTCTAGGCCATCCTCTATCAGATGCTCTCTTTACATTCTTTAAAAAGTTCCCTCTTCCATTTCATGAAGAGCATATTCACCTCACGGGATCACTAACGGCAGAGTTTATTTACCCAAGACTCAAAGTCCTCCTTGATGGACCAGATAGAGAGCTTTATGAAGAACAAATTAAGAATGTCTATGGAGAAGACTCTATTCCTATTAATAGTGTCGAAGATGTTGATAATCTCATTCGCTTAAAAGATGGTGAACAATTTAAAACTTATCTGAGAATCCTCTTTCTTCCAAAACTTATTCTTACTTCTCGAGAAGCTCATGAGGATGCCGCTTACTTCATGGCCAAAGACCTCTACGAGAATTATAACGTTGGAAATATTCGACTAAAGTTTACTCTTTCAAGAGCAAATAAAATGGATGCTGAACAAATCCCTGGACTCAGTGATGTTACTGAAGAAGATGTTGTTATGGGTCTCTATACAGGATTTAAAAAGTTTCAAAAAGAAGTACCAGAATTTGACTTTATTCTCTCACCTAGTTTTAGAAAAGAATTGAATTTCTATGATAGTGATAATTTCGATTCCAAAGAAGCCCACTTCGATCACCAAGTTGCCACACTGCTTGATCTCATAAAGAAAAGACCTGAGATTATGAAAAACTTAAAAGAAGTAGATACTGTGGGAGATGAAAAAGAACTTTATAGAAAAGCTCATTTCAAGGAACTTCAGGCCGGCCTTAGAAGGCTACAATACAAAGGGCTAAAAATTAGAAGTCACCATGGGGAAACATGGAAGAACTTAAGAAGAGGTATTCAGTCTGTAGATAATGCGATGAATATTTGGCATATTGACACACTTGAACATGGCCTAAGTCTCGGAATCAACCCTAACTACTATTTTCATAGACTCTATCAAAGAGTTATGGAGAGAAATATTAAACACCAAGTGATTCTTCCAAACTCAGCAGAATGGGAAGAATTAGAGGATATGAAATTCCATGATCCTGCAATCAAACAAAAACTCTACCAAGGAATTCCTCTAACCGAAGAAGAAAGAGTCAGTTTTCTTAAAACCAAATTTCATACGGCGAGAGAAATTGAGCACTATCAACATGACATTCTCAATCGAATGATTCACAAGGATGTTTCGCTAGTAGCCCTTCCTTCATCGAATTTAAAACTTACAGGCTCTTTCCCTGATTATAAGGATCACCCATTTTCATGGTGGGAGAAAAAAGGTGTTCGTTTAGGTGTTGGAACAGATAACTATATCACTCTTAGTACAAACTTTATTCAAGAGATGCTTATTCTTCTCTATTCTGATCCTGATAAACTTAAGATCACAAAACTTCTCATGATTACAGCTAAAGAAAGTAGAAGACCATTTATTTCTCATCTCCTTTGGAAAATGAGAAAAGAGCTAGAAATCGAACATCGAGATTAATAACTGCTCCCCTTAAGTGGGGGTGGGCTTCACCCATCTCCACGTTACCACCTCATCTACGACAGATAATTTTCAACAGTTCAAAAAAGAAAGTCCTAACATCGTGTTTACAAAGACTTATCCCCTTTCCATAACCCCATTTGTGTATAGCAGTTTATAAATTTTACGATAATCGCCCTATCTATTCGAATTTAGACTATAGTGCCAAATATGAAAAATCTCTTTTTGGCCTGGCTACTCTTATCCCATTTTCAAACCCTCGCAGCAAATTCAGCAAGTGTATTTGAAAATATCGATCACCAACTAATACTGGCCGGAGAAACTCATACCCATGATCAGCTAAGAGCTGAGTTTAGTGAAGACCTTGAGATTTTCGCAAATAATGGTGGAGAAGTCCTGGCCTTGGAAATGGTCGAGACGAATTATCAGGACCTTTTAGAGCGCTATTTAGAAGACAAGAAGAACTCTGAGCAAGACCTCTATGATTACCTAAAATATCGTTGGGGTTATAATACCGATAGTTATATGAAGATGATAACAAGGGCAAAAGAGCTTGGTCTTGATCTCTTAGCTGTTGACCTACCAAAGGCTCAAAGACCTCAAGAGGTTTTAATCTTTCCCGTTCCACCAGATGTTTCATTAGTGCGTGCGGCAAGGGAAGCCCATATGGCAAAAGTTCTTTGCCAAGAAGAAAGAAAAACGGTTCTAATCATTGGATCTTTTCATATTCTTGAAAGGTTCTTACCAGCGGCCTTAAAGAAAGAGTGCTTTAAGAAATCATATCAGTTTAAGCTCTGATACTTCTTCGCCACAGCTTCTGGTCGAATATCAACCATACATTTTTGATAAATATCTTGAGAGCACTTACCTCTTCCATCTTTTGTACATGGTCGACAAGGCAGATCAACTGCCATGGTTTCGGTAGTGAGTGCTGTTGGAAATCCAAAAGCTGTTGGACCAATAAGAGCAATTGTTTTTACGCCTAGGATATCCGCTACGTGAAGAATACCTGTATCGGCCGAGATCGTTGTCTTTGACTTTTTCACAAAGTAGCAACTCTCAATGAGAGAGGTTTTTCCCGCAAGGTTAATAATTCTTTCGGGATCAATATCTGAGATTTCCTGGCAAAAATCATCTGCAGGACCTCCAAGAACAACAAATTTTTCGTCCTTTAATTTTTTAACAAGATCCTTCCAATATTCAATTGGCCATCTCTTCATCTCCCAAGCGGCAGATGGAGCAATCGCAATAAAATTATCAATATTAAAACTCTCAAACTTCTCAATCACTGATGGAGCAAAACTCCAATCCTGGTTAAAGTCTGTCTCTCTCTCTTTGAAATCAATCCAAGCTGAGATTGGTCTAAGATAGGAAATGGCCCCAAGAAATGGCCATGGAAAAAGATTCTTTCTCATTTTGAAAAGCATGAAGCGTTTAATTCTCTCCTTCGATCTTCTTACAAGCGAGAGAGATCTCATAAAAGATAGAATCGTACAGACAACGACAGAGCGTATATTTGAATGAGCATCGTAGATATGAGTATAATTTTCTTCTCTTAACTTGATTGCTAATTTGATAAGCCCTAACATTCCAATCTTCTTATCAAACTCAATTACTCGAGAAATTTGATCGGACATCCCTAAGACAGATGAAAACTCCTTCTTAACGAGCCAATGGATTTCACGATTCCCATTGCCGTCACGACCTCTCTTTATAGGAGATAGGCAGCTCATACATTGAACGATATCCCCAAAGCTTGAAAGTCTTATAATCAGAACTTTATCTGTCATCTATCTAAACTCTTCCTAATAATTTCCGATAATTAAGCATAGAACATATGTCAGGTACTGACAATTTATAAAGGGACATGGGGATGGCTTTTACCGACAAACACTTAAAATCACTAGTGAGTGTTGCTCTTCAAAATGGAGCAAGTGATATTCACATCAGGGCGGGTGAACCCCCTTGTTTAAGAATTCGAGGCGATCTCGTTCCAGTTAAATCAAATAAGAATATTGAAGATGAGGATATTAAAAATCTCTGCGAGATTATGATCTCAAATAAGAATGTCCTTGAAGATTACGAACAACTAAAAGAATACGATGCTGTTTATGAGATTGAAGAACTCTGTCGTTTAAGAATGAACTTCTTTCGCTACAATGGAAAATCAGGTCTCATTCTAAGAATAATCAATATGCAAGTTCCTACGATTGAAGAGCTCAATCTCTCTCCTACACTAAAAGATATTACAAAGAAGAAGCGTGGACTTATTCTTGTCACAGGAGCAACAGGTTCGGGAAAGAGTACGACTCTTGCAGCAATGATCGACTTTATCAACCAAACTCAAACCAAGCATATTGTGACAATTGAAGACCCTATCGAATATCTTCACTCTCAAAAAAGTTCACGTATTAGTCAACGTGAGGTTGGAAGAGATACCGAAACATATATGAGTGGATTGAAATCGGCCCTAAGACAAGACCCTGATGTCATCCTGCTGGGAGAGCTTAGAGATCAAGAATCTATTTCGGTTGCACTTAAAGCGGCCGAAACGGGACACCTTGTTATGGCCACAGTTCACACAACTGATGCTCTTGCAACAATCGGTAGAATACTTTCAATGTTTCCACCTGAGGAACTTATTGATGTGAGAAAGAGACTGGCAGATTCATTATTTGCGACCATTTCTCAACGTATGCTTAAAGGAAAGAATAAGAAGAAGGCCCTTATTGCTCAAGAAATCATGGTAACGAGCCCAGGGGTAAAAGAATGTATCCGTGGAGACGAGCCACTTGAGAGGATCATTTCTATCATAGAAAATGGTGGAACAAATGAAATTGGGGTGAAATGCCAAACCTTTGATCAACATATATACGAACTTTACGAGAAAGGTCTGATCTCGAAACAGGAAGCTGAAAAGGCCGTACGAAGCCAGAGTAACTTTCTCCAAAAGCTTATCATCGAGTAAACTCAATAACTTATCGCGGAAGGTCCCTTTGGACCTTCCCTATCTTATGACGCACACCTAACTCACAATCAAGAAAACTTTATCCTAGTCTAATTGCTGTATAAACAGGCACTTGCTATTATTGAGTCAATAAATTCAGTATAAATCTCTGGCACCAAAAATGGAAAGAATACTCTGTATTGACGACAAAATTGAAAATCTTGAACACTATAAAGTTCTCTTTGAAGAGAAATATGAACTTGTTTGTCTTGAGAACTCATTAGAGGCCTTAGAAACAATTTCAACATTCAATCCACATATCATCCTCTTAGATCTCTATATGCCTTTTAAAAATGGTTTTGAGATCCTAGAGGAATTACAATACACGTCTGATATTCCCATTATAATTATCTCGTCTTCATCAGAAGATCAGTCTATCGAAAAGGCCTTTACTTTAGGTGCCGTTGATTTCATCAGTCGACAGATGTCTGACAGAGAAATCAAAGTAAGGGTGCGCTCGAGAATCAAGTCTCACAGAAATGAGGTAAAGTTCTTAGACTATATTTTGGATATGAGTAAGAACACGATTAAATTTAAGAACACTGAGGTTGATCTTACCCCTAATGAGTATAAGGTTCTCTTTCATGCATTTACTAATAATGGCCTCATCTCTAAAAATGATCTCTACGCAAGAGCATGGCCAAACCAAGTTTTTACAGACAAAACATTGAACACCCACCTCACAAACCTGAGAAAGAAGCTCAATGGAATTTCTTCTAAAGTTGTCATCAAAAGAGATGGTAATGTTCAATTTCTAAAGAATGAAAACTAGGCCGAGAATAGTTTTTGGCGGCTAAGAAAAGTT
>NZ_AUNJ01000201.1 GCF_000447775.1 Bacteriovorax sp. DB6_IX | reverse complement strand
TCTTCAATGAGCATAAGAAGGCCGCAAAACAAATCATCGAGCTTTTAGAAAGAAAGTGGCAGAGGTAGTTATGGATAACTTTGATACTCAAAAACAATATGAAAAACTTCAATCAGCAACTAATGCAGCTGAACAAAGAATGTTTGCACCGGAGCCTGAGCAAGAAATCAAAGTTCAGATTTTCCTGACAAGAGTGTCTCTCCCGCAAAGTTTATTCCAAATCAAACAATGCCAGGAACATTTAGGGCCCATCCAGTGACTATTCGCGCAATGCGCGCTGATATTTTCGCTGGGGCAAATAATGAGCTCTTTGTTGACCTTGAATATAATATTTCTTGTGAAGGCTGTAAGAGAGTTATCGATATTCAGTTCTGGAAATTCTGTCCATATTGCGAAAAAAGCTTTCCAAAAGAGCTTCCTAAGCCCTTGAAACCTAGTGAAGTGTAACTCTTTGTAAGAAAATTCCTTTTCCTAACCTGTAAAAATACCTGTAAATTGGTTTTCAACACACAACACACGTATAACAACTTCACATTGCAGAAGTGAAAGTTTTTCAAATCTGCAAAAGACATTGAGAACCCGGAAGGGGCTTTAAGGGAGACGAAGAATGACAAGAGCTAATTCTTATCTATCTGACGACCAAATTAAAACGATCAAGGACAAGCTTCTAGCTGACCAAGAAATGATCAGAAACAAGCATGAGCAAAAAGACCAGTACTGCATGGACAAATCTGAACTTGCAGACCCAGTTGATGAAGCGAGTATCAATACTCAGACTTCTGAAGCTATCAGAATGAGAAACCGTGAACTTTTCCTTCTTAAGAAAATCAACAAGGCCCTTATGAAGATTGAAAAAGGTGAATACGGACTTTGTACTGAATGTGATGCTGAAATCGCGTTCGAAAGACTTTCTGCAAGAACTGTTGCTGAACTTTGTATCTCTTGTAAAGAAGAGAACGAAATGGAAGAAAAGAGCAACGTCTTCATGAAACGTTCTAAATCACTTGGTAAAACTATCGCCGAAATCGGTAAGAGATAATTTTAAAAGGCTCCCCTAGCGGAGCCTTTTTTTATGCGACCTCTGAAAGATCCTCTTCAGAGAGGGAGAGATCGTCTTCACTTTTTTCAAGCTTCGACTTAACTTTCTTTCTTACTTTCTTTTTTGTCTTTTTCTTTACAGGTTTTTTTGCCATCTTCTTTTTCTTAATACGGTTTTGATAGGCCTTTCTCTTCGCAATGGATTTTCTATTGATCCTAAAAGCAAGAGTGAATATTGATAGACCCATTACGACAAAAACAGCAGGAAATGACATT
>NZ_AUNJ01000200.1 GCF_000447775.1 Bacteriovorax sp. DB6_IX | reverse complement strand
AGACTGTTTGAAAGTCTTTCTCCAGATTTCTTCAAGCTCTTTTTCGCTCTTTGCAAAAGTCCTCTTCTTTCTATCAACTTCAGCATATTCATTCTTTGTAAAATCAAACTTAGATTTAAAATATTTCTTTCTAAAATCTTCCGCTTGTTGAATTCTCTTATTCATAATTTCAATGGCAAGATCAAGAACAGGATATTTCCCTTTTTTCATTTGATCATCCATTTGAGATTGATACTTTGCCAAACGATCTACATCCGATTGCAGTAGAAATTGTTTTGAGTAATCAATTTTTTCAATGAACTTTCCAAAAGCTTTCTTAGATAGGTCATCATTTACTTCTAGCTTTCTGTAGTGATACTTCTCAAGAGATTCTTTTAGAATCTTTCCTAAAAA
>NZ_AUNJ01000199.1 GCF_000447775.1 Bacteriovorax sp. DB6_IX | reverse complement strand
AAAAGAGGCTTAAAAATATTATCTTTTCGCTCTATCTGGAGTATCCTTTTAGGAAATTTTTCTTCACAAAACAAAGGATACTCCGATGTCGGAAAATATGGATTCGAGAACTAAAAAAGCCCTCGTATCACTCAGAAGGTCGTCCAGGAAAGATTTCTGTTGTTGCGACAAAACCATGTCTTACTGCTTCAGATTTAACAAAAGCATACTCTCCAGGAGTTGCGGCACCTTGTCTAGAAATAG
>NZ_AUNJ01000198.1 GCF_000447775.1 Bacteriovorax sp. DB6_IX | reverse complement strand
TCATTATAAGAGCTATATTGAAACAAAGAATGAGTATCTTAACGAAGTAAAGAAGATATAAAAAAACTCCCGCTTAGAGCGGGAGCTTTTCATTTGATAAATCCAAAAGGTCTTTAAAGATTGTTCTTGAAGAGCTTATTGATTGATTTACCTTCAAGTGATCTCACATGGAGTAGAACTTTTTCTCTTTGTAGTTCATCTGGAACTTCCATTTCTAGTTCAAAAGGAACCATTTTCATTGGACAGAAGTCAGAGACTTGTTTCATTTGAGGTTTAATTGAATAAGCATCTTTTTCATTAGATTTCACATCGATTCTATCATGAACTAAACAGTCACTTGCATTTTGTCCTTTTAGTTTGATGAGTCGACTTCCTTCATCTACTTCGACAACTTCAACATTTGCTAGGATCTCGTCTTCAAGACCATTTGAATCAAACTCTTCTACATAAAGATCTGATCTTTGTTCACCGTTAATCATGACTCTGTACCATCCTTTATCAAGCAGCCCAACTTTGGCTCCTTTTAGGAATGGAACAACCATTTCGGCACATCCAACATTTGGATCTTCATTCTTCTGAGCTTTGATATCGATAACGACATCTTTTCCTTTAATACTAACTTCAGATTTAATATTTTTGTAACATAGGTTTGGAAGAATACCTTCTACAACAATTTCGACATCATCGTTGGAGTTGTATCCTTTCGGTGAATAAACGTGATTAATGGGAACTGCCTCGAATTTCACTGCCTGAGCACTAAGCGCCCCAATCATCAGTAGTGGTAGTAATAGTTTTTTTGCTTTCATTTTGGGTTCCTCCCTTTGATTTCTTACATACATATAGTGATTCACGGGCAACGGACTGTGGATGTCCTAGGAGATAAATAAAATTGATTATGAGATCAAATAAATATGATCCATATCAGGTACGAGTAGTGACAAAAATGGCACTATTCAGGCGAAGGAAAGCAGCCAGAAAATGGCTCTTTCTTACATGTTAAAGGGAGATTGTATGGGGAAATTGACTAGAGTAGCGTTGATCATAGCGATGTCTTTATCGGCTTCGGCAAGTAGTGAAGTTTCAAACTGCTTTCCTGATAATAATGTGAAAATTCCAACAGGGCTTAAGTCTTTTGGTGGTGCTGGAATGGGGCAATTCGAATACCACCAAGTTATCGATCAATTCGAAAGAGTTTGGAAGCCTCTTGTGAAAGAAAAAATTGGTAAGGAACTTATTATCGAGCGAATGTGGGAAAACGATAAGGTTAATGCCTCTGCAACTCGCGATGACAATAACAATCCTGTTTTGAAAATCTATGGTGGGTTGGCCAGGCACAGAGATATGAATAAAGATGCAATGTTGCTTATTATGTGTCATGAGCTTGGACATCATTTTGGTGGGGCACCGAAGACTTTTAGAGGTAGGAGTTCAAAGAGAAGTTGGTCTTCTGCTGAAGGACAGGCTGATTACTTTGCCTCTAATAAGTGTATGCCAAAGCTTATTGAAGAATATAGCAATGAGAATAAGAGCTTTGTTCCTGGTGTGGATAAGATGACTGTGATTGAGATCGAAAAGGTTTGTCAGAGTGAATACTGTAAGAGAACTTCAATGGCAGCATTAAGTCTTGGGAGAGTTTTTGCTTCTCTAAAGTATGATTGGCAACCACCACAAGTTGGAGAAAAGTCCAACCTTGTTGTTGAAAATACTTTTTATAAACACCCTGAGCCTCAGTGTCGCTTTGATACTTTCATTGCGGGTATTATGTGCGAAGAAGAGAGGAACTCGGAGTTTGATAATAGTGACCATTCTATTGGTGCTTGTGTTAGAGAGTATTCTGAAAAAGGTGCTAGACCGCTTTGTTGGTTTTCACCAAGTTCGTATTAAGGTCTTTGGTTAAAGGGAAAAGCACTTCCTTAAAAGGTCTATCGTTTGGTGCAATATCTTCTTATCATGTTTTTCGTAAAGTGATTTGAAGATATTGTCCAACTTGATGTGCTTATTCATTTCTTTCAACTTGAGAAGCTCGATCGTAAAATCCTCACAGATTCTAAAAACAATTGTTAATTTATGGTTTTGACTACTAAGAGCAGTATTTAAACCGATACCAGACTTACTAGCATGATGTTCTAGGATAAACATATCCGCATCAGCGGGCTTATCCTTATCGGATTGAACTAAATTGTAAGCACTTTGTGCGTGATGAATAATATTTGATTTATCTTCTTCACTCAGACTTGATTTTGCGAGTGTTTCCTCATCTGTGATAAAGAGCATCTCTTCTTTATCGAGTGTGACATTTGCCATGAGTGCTGTGTAGACTAGTATTTCTTGGTGGATATGTGAACTCCAAGAAGACATTTGTAACACGCGCATTGATAAGAGGGATGTTAGATTTGCGAGTTTATAGTAACGTGAAGACTTGGATTCCAGTAAATCTTTAATGAGATTTAAATCTTTACTCTTACTTTGAGAAAGAGTCTTATTAATATTTTCAACCACCCCATCAAAGAGTTGAGTTGAAGTGGAGTTGAATCCAATTTCTTTAAGAAGTGTAATTGCTGTATCAAGTGACTTTCCTACAATTTCTTCACTTGGAGAGTCCATCATTTTGGAATAGAGCTGATTTGAAATGATATTTAAAAATTGCTCTTTGTTATCAGTTTCAATAAAACCGTGGACGATTCCTTTGTCTAGATACTTTTCTACAGTTGGCTGATCAATCTCTTCATTCTTGTTAAAGAGTTTAATTTTATGGGAAGCACCACTTTTAAGAATTTCTATGTAAACATCACAGATAGGACTATTGATATTTTTTAAGAGATGAAAGGGGATTGTTGAATAGTCTGTTGGCTGATTTTCACTGCCAAGATCATCTAGGACACGTTTCGTTACTTGCTGCCAGTTTGCCTTATCTAGACATTCCCAATCTTCAATAAATTGTTTCTGTTCATAGACGAGAATTTTAGTGTGAATACTTTCAAACTCATCAGTTGTCGTATTTCTTAAATTCTCATCATCAATAATAAGAATATCTGGAGTACCAATATAATTGATCGTATTAATAAGTGAATCAGTGTCCTTCTCAAGAAGAACTTGTAGTTGACTGTGACCTGATAGGGCCATCTCTAAAAGATTGTCCAAACCATCTGGCTTGACACAGATGTAAAGCTTTTTCATATACTTAGCTTATCGGACTAATCTCTAAAAATTAATAGTCATTCTGGTAAAATTTGAACCTAATTTCTACAATAATTCCTTTACCTTTGTCTTCACCAAAGAGTCCGGTCTTACTTACTTGAGATCTTATGTGAATTTTTCTCTCTTTCTGAGAGGCCATGAACTCGATATGGACCTTTCCCTTCGTAATATAGAGATAGTTTTTATCGAGCTTCTCTATTCTTGTGTCGGGGAGAGACTTAACTAGCTTTGAAAGGTTTAGGATATTTTGAATCTCATCTTCTCCCATCATTTTAAAGTGGAGAATTTGAGATTTTCCCGAGTTGAGGCTCGAGAGACAGTTTTCCTCTTGGGGACACTTAAAACTCTCGAGTGCTGTGCTTGTCTTTATGGCAAATTCTTTACAACTCACTAAAAGCAGTAAAGAGAGTAGAAATAGAGTTCTTATCATTATTGTAGATCTTCCGATTTAAGTTGTATTAATACATAAGGTTGTACGATGAGGTAGTTAAACTTTACTTCATTTTCTAGCCAAGTCTTAATGAGCTCATCAGTTGGACGAGACATTTTTCCATCATTAAGCCAGCCTCTTATATATTCAACCTCATCTCTTGCCATGGCCATTCCAACAGGTGCAAGTTCTAAGTCTGAAGTTAGTAGGAATAGAGCATCTCTTTTGTGATGTTCTTCTAAGAGATCCCAACCCGTCTCATCAATATCATTTTGTAGTCTTTCAAGAAGATTCTGTTCTTCTGTTTTTGGCGTTTGTTCATCAGACATATTAGGCTCCCAACTTTGTGAGGTCTTCTTCAATTAAATTCTTAACTTGTTCTCGATCATTAATTTTGAAAAGCTTTATTCCTAGAGTAATGATCTCATCTAGAATTTCTGAGCTATTGTTAGATTTATATTTTTCTAGAAGACTAAAGTATTCTCTTTCTAGCTTTGTCTTTTCAACTTCTCTCTTTCTAAAAATTGGTGCAAAGATGAAGAGAAGGGCGAGAATTGTCATCATCGATGCTACGATATGCGTGACTTTCATTGAAAACTCCAATTAAATTTTTTGTCACATTAGCATAAGATATAGTGTTTGTTAAAGCTTCTGTTCTTTAATTTGACCATCACCAGAGAAAATTATGCGGTATTTTATAGGGGAGAGATCACCTGTTTTCAGACCCTTATCATAGGTGAATGAGAATGAATCAAGATCATCAAGATAATCCATACTTAGATAAGAGTTAATAATTTTAATTGGCTCATTTTGCCCTTTTGCGAGTTTGAAGATTTCGACAGCACTCCCATGAGCTCCTTTTTTCCAGTAGGTAATGAGATAGGGTGTTTTTTGAGAGAGAAGGCTTTTGATTTTTAATCTCTTGAAGCCTTCTAGTGCAAGGCCTCTTTTTCGAGTCAGGAGTATATCACCGGCCTCATCGAAGACTTGAAGTTTTGCCATACCTTGTTCTCGTGTGATGAGAAACTTGTAGAGAACTTCACCATGGGAAATTGTTTCGTAGTGGAGAACTCCTTTTTTATCAAGTTCGTCAGGAGTGATAGCAAAAATATTAAGAGCAAAAAATAATGCTAAAATAATCTTCATTAATTCCTCATTTTATTATGGCAAGAGAGAGGGTCTCCACCATTGGCCTTGATATTCTTCATACAAGGTAAACATCTATTAATAACATTGTCTTGGTATTTTTCTTTATCATCAGCATCGTATTTTAAAACACCGATGCTCAACGTCTTGTCAGAATTACCCTTAAGCTGCTTTTGCCAGTTATAATGTTTCAGGTTGTAATTTAAGGTTCTGGCCATGAGTTCCATTTGCATTTCGACACTATCACTTGAATCATAAGTGAGATTATCTAAGCTGAGATTTTCTTTAACCTCGTGACCATTAATCTCTTTAACTGTCGTAATTGGTATTTGGTTTACAACTTTTCCATGGGGCTTATAGTACCTTAAGTTTGAAAGAGTCGTTCTCGTCATCATAGAAAGACCAAAAGCTGAGGAACGCATTGGATGTCTCTTTTCACAGTAAGAGTAGTTCATGGCTTGTGGATCAAGTTTTCCCTTTGTCTCTTGGAAAGCAATACATGACATTAACTCTGGGCTAAGAAGAGGGTGGATCATATGGGGATTATGAGTCTCTTTATATCCAGTTCCTATATTCTTTTTTTGAACAACTTCTGGATGTGATTTGATTGAAGAATAGGTCTTCTTGGCTTGATCATATATGCGAGAAGCCCTTTGCTTTATACTCACTGATGATGGCCATAGATTTCCTCCACGTTCTTTTTCGTAATTTCTAAGAGCATTGAGACAATCTCCAAACTTTGGATATGTTTTTAAGAACCAAGCTCTTTTTTCCATTAGCTCTTCATATGTCGATTTGGACTTAGCTTTTGGTTTAGCCACGGCCGTTTGCTGAGGCTTAACTTGTGGTTTTGGTCTAGGTTTTGGTCTTACAGATGTAAGCGGTGCCAAGTTTTGAACTGGCCTTGGTTTTGGCCTTACAGAGGTTTCTAGTGCAACGGCCGAATCAGGATCAAACTTCAATGGACAGTAGAATGTATCGAGTGGATCGTCGTTAACAGAGTCTAAGCTGCGAATCATTCCTTCTGCCATTTGAACATCGAAGACCTTTGTTGATAATTTATAGTATCTAAAAGGGCTTTCAGGCGGTCTTCTTCCTTCGTGATCAACGATGAATCCATTCTCATCGACAAAGTAAATTTGTAAGAAGTCCCAAGCTCCAACTTTGTATCTTCCTTCAATAACAAAAGATAGCTCTGGATTAGAGAAAACATTCTCTTTGGTATGAGTATCAATAATTTTTTGACTTGAAGGTAATTTGAGACTGACATTTTGAAATAGAACACTACGACTTGTTCTAAACTTTGAATTGTTTAATTGTGTTCCGGCCTTCGTCATCATGCTTACTGTGAGAAACCAAGTAGGACTATTCGCTATCATCTCAGGATCTGTTTCGATTTTTAGATAGGTAAAACCGTCAGAGAGAAAACTAGATTCTTTTCCGCTAACTTCATTTGCAAGTGAAACACTCTTTCTCGGGGCCAATAATGATGGAGTTGCCCATGTTGAGCTACTTACCAATATAAATGTCAAAAACGCTAATACTCTTCTCATCAGAGTATTTATCGGAACTTAAGTTAAGAAGTTTAGAAAATTATAATTCTAAGTCATTGATAATATTCGATAACTCATCAGGGACTTGTGAACGAATACAGACCCAGCGCTTTTCAATAGGGTGAAAGAACTTAAGTTCATAAGAATGAAGAAATAGTCGATAGAATTTGTAGTCTTTTTTGAAGACATTATTTATCACACTACGACCATACTTAGAGTCTCCAACGATATTGAACATGCGTCTGGAAAAGTGTCTTCGGATTTGATGCATTCTTCCTGTTTTAATCTCAACATCTACTAGACTATATTCTCCATTCGTGGAAATTCTCTTGTAGCCAGTGTAGGCTTCCTGTGGTCCAGAATCGCCTTTTAAAGGGAAGTCAAAAACTCCTTCTTCTTCGATTTCTCCTCTACACATTGTGATATATCTCTTTTGTGTGAGCTCAGTATTCCACTGTTCTTTAATTAGCCTTGTGGCTTCTTTCGATAGGCCAAATAGCACCACACCCGAGACAGGCTTATCTAATCGATGAATTGGATAGAGGTAGAGATTTGTCTGCTTTTTCACAGATCTCATGAGGTGGCTACGATCTTTTGAGCGAGCCTTAAATGGATGAACGAGAAGACCTGCGGGCTTTGTAACTGCAATATAGTGTTTATCCCAGTAGAGGACTTCGATTCTTTTCTTCATAGGAGAGCTCTTATTTAAACTGCCTTTATAACTGGTCAATTTATTTAGTTAAGTAGAAATTTACCTTAATAGGATTCTAGCTGTTTAATACCAGATTATAAATGAAAATTGAAGATTGATCCCCCCGTAAATCTTTGCTCTATAATTGATCTAGTTCCTTTTAATGGAGGGAGAGAAGATGCCGGAAAGATATAAATTCCTACTCGTAGACGATGAACCAGATATCAAGGAAATCTATGAGATCTTCCTATCTAATCTACTTGGTAAGGATTTCCAATTTCAGTTCTTTCTCAATGGAGAGGAGTGCATGAATTATATGAATAATAATTGTACTCCAGATGATAAGGTCTTTGTTATCACAGATATTAATATGCCTATTATGGACGGTTTTACATTATTAAAGAATCTAAAGGAGAGCTTTAGGGGTGTAGAAGTCGCCATTTGTAGTGCGTATGATACAAATGATTACAAGACTCGTGGAAAAGACCTCGGAGCGATTGAATTCTTACCCAAACCAGTTGACTTCGAAAGGGTCGCTAGCATGATAGAAGAGAGAATTACAGCTTAAGGTGTCAAAAGTTTTGACACTATTGTTATTCCTTCAAAAAACCTCATTCAAGAGCTTGTAAATGATAGTATGAACTATGATTTTTAAGCACTCAAAGAAAGATGCCATATTGGTTATGATTTGCCTGACAAATGTTGGACTAATCCTTTATTTCGCTAAGCAATTTGCGACTTTTAGCTTTAGCGAGGCTTTCGTTGCCGGTCTTTTTTTGGTCGGTTTCTATTGCACGAATTATCAGTGCGTTTCACATAATTTTATTCATAATAACTTTTTTAAGAATAAGAGTCTCAACACTTTATTTTCAATAATTAATTCAATGGCCATGGGCCTTCCTCAGACTCTCTATTATCACCATCATATGAATCATCATCGATTTACAAATGGTGAGAAAGACATCTCTTCATTGTTTAAATACTCAGGAGAGAATCAGGAAAGAGAAGAGGGGATATTGAGTTATTCATTCATCGGTTTTTTTAGGATTGATCTTCTTGCATTGGCAAAGAGAGCAAAGAAACCTCAAGATAAAAGATTGCTCATTATGGAAACTCTTGGAGTTCTACTTCTATGGGGACTTCTTATTTCTATCAACTGGAAATTCTTTTTAGTATTTTATTTACCAGTTTGGTATCTCGGTCAAGTTGCGGCCCTGATGGAAAACTACTTTGAACACTATGGAACAAAACCAGGTAATAGAGAAACGGACTCAGTGAGTTGTTATGGGAAAATCTATAATTTACTCTGGTTTAATAATGGCTATCATCAGGAACACCATTTTGCACCAACTGTACATTGGACAAAAATTACAGAAGTTCGAAAGAAGTTGCCTGATGAATCACAGAGAAGAATCGTTAAATTCGCTCATTTTACAAATATACCGCATTAGGATTTAGATTGAAGCATATCATTTTTCCACTTTTACTCTTAGTTACAAATTTTACTCATGCTCTTACAAAAGAGGATGTGATGAGTGTATGGAAGTCGACTCATATCGCCTTCTATGAGGAGCTCATAAAAAAGAATGAGCATATTAAGACTATTTGGACAGATACTGTCGATGATAAACTTGTTGCTGTTAGCAAGGGACTTCCTCGTGAAATCAAAATTTCGAATAGATTATTAGAATTTGAAAATCTAAGAAAGGTCGACCTTTATAATATTTTCTGTCATGAGCTTGGTCACTTACTAGGTGGCCCACCGTACTTGATGGAGTATCCAGGTGATCTAAGAACTATTTCTGTCGAGGGGCAAGCTGATTACTTTGCGGCCAAGAGATGTATGGGAAGACTTCTTCCTGGGATACAAGTGAATGAAATCTATCAGGAAATTTCTGAGGATGATCGTATTGGGTTAAGAGTGAGAGGGTGTGAAACACGTCGCTGCCAAGTTATTGCGCATCTTTCAAAGAGGTCTCTTGAGCTATTTACAGGAGAATATGTTTCTATATTAGAGAATGATCATCATGTTGTCCAAAGAACTTATCCCTATCAAAACTCAGCGCAGTGCCGTTTAGATACATTTATCGCAGGAGCAGTTTCGAGCTCTGAAAGAAATTATTACTTGGCCTTTACGAATTATTTTAATCAGTTTAGTAATGGTCAAAGACCTCAATGCTGGTTTCATCCCGTTGATATTTTGAGTATTTAAAAAGTCTTTTTTTTGATCTATGATATTTGAAATGTCAGGAGATCATTGTGCAAGTAAAGAACTTTCAAAATCAAAAGCCCATTATTGGAGTTATCTATTTACCACCAACCTTGGGGTATCCTAATCACCCTGGAATGAATCAACTTGTCGAGCACGCACTAGAAGATCTTGAAGTCTTGAAAAGGTGTGGTGTAGATGGTGCGTTACTAGAGAATGAAAATGATAGGCCTTATTCTGTTCTCGCTTCTTCTGGAACAATTGCTTCTATGAGTGTTGCGGCCTCTAAAATTCTTGAGCACTGTGATGGAATCGAATTGGGGGCTGAGTTCTTGATAAATGACCCCGAAGCCTCTTTGGCCATAGCCAAAGCTAGTTCGTGTAGCTTTATTCGTACTGATTACTTTGTCGATAGAATGAGTCGAGAAGAGTATGGTGGAGAGATGAGAATCGTTCCAAGGGCCGTCATGGAATATAAGAAATCATTGAAGGCTGATGATATTTCTTTTTTCTCAGATATTCAGGTTAAATACGCAACGATGCTTGAGCAAAAATGCTTGGGAGAAAGTGCAAAGCAAGCTCATGAATTTGGTAGTGATGGTGCTGTCATCTCAGGGAAGATTACAGGAGTTCCACCACAGGTTGCAGATTTAGAAGAAGCAAGAAGAGGGTGTGATCAGATTCCTCTTATTATCGGTTCAGGCTTAAGCTTTGAGAATCTTGAGGAGTTACTCCCCGCATGTGATGGAGCCATTGTTGGAACTTCTTTCTTCAAAGAAGGAAATAGAATGGATTATGAAAGAATCGCTCCATTTATGGATAGAGTTAGAGTGATACGTGGCTAAAGTTCTATGTTTGGGTGATGTTTGTATTGATATCTATCCTCAAAAAAATAAATCTTTTCTTGGAGGATGCTCCTACAATGTTGCTTATCATCTGATCAATGAATTTGATATTGATGCAACTCTTATGGCACCTCTTGGTCACGATAAGTGGTCTGCAAAAATTGTCTCAAAAATTAACTCAATGAAAATCCCTTTTAAGGCACTAGAGCGAGATTATCCTAATCTTACTTTAGGAATTGTTGTTAGTGATGGAGAAAGGTATTTTAGAGATTATCAAGATGAAATTATTCAAAGTTTTGAATGGAGAGATAGCGAACTCAGTTTACTTGCTGATTACGATTATATTATCTGTCCTTACTTTGAGGAAATAAGAGAATTCATTGCACCTGTAATCGCTCTATACGCAGAGAAAGTGATTTTAGATATTCACGATGCAGTAGGAATTGATTTAGATGAGTTATCACGTCTAATATCAGTGGTTAAGGGAATCCAGATTGGGGGAGATCTTTTTGGCAAGAGTGATTTAGAAAGGCTGTCAGCAGAAAATCGTGCATTTATTTCTGTGACACAATCTGTAAAGGGATCTATGTTTTATTGTGTCGAAAAGGTATCTCATTATGAAGCAGTGGCAAATGTTGAGGTCATCGATACAACTGGAGCTGGTGACTCCTATCTGGCGGCACTTGTTTCTGGGATGGTAAAGGGACTACCCATGGAGCAAGTTGGGGGAATGGCAAATAGCTTTGCAGCAAAAACGATCTCACACATAGGGGCCACTCCAATGTCTGAGATTACTTTTTAATTCCTATATAAAATCTTGCTATTCCAATCGTGTCACTTCCATCTTTAAGGTGGACTTCAATTTTCTCAAAACCCTTCGCATTTGATTTTGGTTTAAAAGTTATTGTATTTCGACTTATTGAAATATTAAACAGTTTAGAATTTGAAATTGGATGAATATTAACTTGATTTGATAAAGAAGACTTAAACTCTAACTTATCGTCACTATTTATCCAGTAACGAGTTGCTTGTTTTCTATCGAGGGCAATAAAAAGAGGTTTTGAAAGCTCTTTATAGCAAGAATCTTCATTCAGTTTTTTCACATCCAATGTTGTTAAAAAATCTCTAAGTCGACTTTGATTGAAGTTTAATCTAAGAAGACTACCCGTTAGAGCATTACCTTTAAGGTGATGAGAGGGAACAAGATTGAAGCACAGCTTATTCTGATAGGCCCTTAGATAGTTAAATTCGTGGTAGAAGTTTTCACCAAAATAAGAATCAGGATTTAATAGGTAAGAAAAATAATCAGCAATACCCTCTAGAAGCCCTACGTGGTTTTCTTTTTTCATTAGCTCTCCCTTACAAAAGTGAGGGAATTGACCACAATAGAGATAATGAAAAACTTCATGATTAATAATATCTTCAGACCGTGTACCTGCTTTAATTGTTTTTTTATTGTCACAGAAGCGTAAGCGATGCCCTTCATAATCATATCCAGTTCGAAGACATGATTGAGGATTAATTAGAATGGTAATATCTTCTGAGTTGTCTAAAATTGAGTTATAGAAGTTTTGAGCTTTCTGGATTTGAAGGCTTAATCTTTCCCTTTCATTATTCGATAGGTATAGAGAATCATCCTGAATTAGGATTCCAGCAAAAAGCTTTGTTGTCGTAAATAGAAGGATGAGATATTTAAGCACAACTTTTGATAGTCAATTATTTGAAATATGTCCAAAAAGAAATACTATTTTATAGCAAATTCACTGTTTAAGTGTTTGAAATGAGGAAGAATGGCGTTGTTATTGAGAAGGTTTTTAGAGAGTGATTTGGAAGATATCTGTGAGATGGAGTCAGACTTTGAAGTGATGAAATCCACTGGTCCAGCAAAAACCTTTACATATGAAGAGTCTCAAAAGAGGCTAGATAAGATAATTCGTTATAAATCCTCGAATGATATTTATGGTTATTGGGCCTTGGTTGATTCTGAATTAGATAAAGTCGTGGCTTGGTTTATGTTAATTCCAATTGAAGAAGAATATCCCGAAATTGGTTTTATGGTTAATCGTAAATTTTGGAAAAAAGGACTGGCGTTTAAGGGCATCGAAAAAATCTTAGAAAAAGCGAAAGAGGAAAAGGTGAGTCGAATCGTTGCTCGAGTTAATAGAGAGAATCTCGCTTCTATTAAGACCCTTGAAAAAGCAGAATTTAAAATTCAAAAAGAAAATGAAAAAATCTTTTTCTTTGTAATTGAAACTTTGATAGCCTGATGTTGTTTTATTTGGCCTGAGGTTATTATGAAAAAAATTAATCCCCAAATTATTTCCAAGTCCTTCCGTGAAAGTGTCCATAGCGAAATACTGGCAAATCAATATAAAATTAATATTGTAGGATTCATGTGTAATGATGATCCTGCAGCAAAGAAATATGCAGATTACACAAAAGCTGCATGTGAAGAAGTTGGAATAAATTTTGACTTAAGAATTGTTCCTAGAGTTCAAATTGAAGATCAAATCACTCTTGCTAATGAAGATGATCGTATCCACGGGATTTTTATTTACTATCCAATTTTTGGGGTAGAAAGAGATGCCTATATTAAGAACTTAGTTTCTCCCTACAAAGATATTGAAGGACTAAATCAGTATTGGGCCAGTAAACTCTATCAGAATCAACGTTTCGAAGATCAGAACAAGAAATACAAATCAATACTTCCTTGTACACCCTTGGCCATTATTAAAATACTAGAAGAAATAGATATTAATGTAAGGAATAAGACGATTTCAGTTTTCAATCGTTCTGAAGTTGTTGGGAGGCCTTTGGCGAGTATGTTGAGCCATGATGGTGCTAAAGTCTATTCATTTGACTTAGACGGTGTTCTACTCTTTCATAATGGAACGATTGAAGAGATCGATATTGATCGCGAGAAAGCTCTAGCATCATCAGATATTGTTATCACTGGTGTGCCTTCAAAAAAGTTCGAGATGATACGGCCTTCTGAAATACAAGAGGGGATTGTGGGGTTAAACTTTTCTACTATACAGAATTTTGAAAAGGCAACTCTTGATAAATTATCTACTTTTATACCAAGAGTTGGCCCATTAACTGTAACTATGTGTCTTAGAAATAGTTTAAGACTTTATAAAAATTACTTTAAGGGATAGGTTGAAATTACTCTCTCCATCATAGTTTTAGCTGTTTCTCTATACTTATCTTTAAGTTCTTTCATATTTACTTTTGCTACCCTTAAGTCGTAATTCATTTTCTCTAATATCTCGTTGATAAGTACGTCAAATTCGATATTAGACTTAGCGTTTTCAAATGCTGCTTGTTGAATAATAGAATAGATTTCTTCACGTCTTAGAGGTGCATTTTTAATTAACTGATGTAGATAAAAACTAGAAAGAACGCCAGGTGAGTTTTCACTTCTTTGTTCAATTCTTTCTTCACAGATAACAAGATTATCAAGTGTCGAAGTTAGTCTCTTAAGTGCGTATTGTATTAATCCCAAAGAGTCTGGTAGAAAAAGCCTTTCTGCGCTGGAGTGTGAGATGTCTCTTTCATGCCAGAGGATATTATTTTCTAGTGCAACAATGGCATGAGAGCGAATGATTCGTGCTACACCAGTAAGATTTTCTGTTGAAATTGGATTCTTCTTATGTGGCATTGTAGAAGAACCTTTTTGGCCTTTACTAAAACCTTCAAATACCTCTCCCACTTCACTTCTATGAAGATGACGAATCTCGACACTAATCCTTTCAATTGCACCAGCAATGGATGCGAGAATTGTAGAGAGTTTTGCAATTCTATCTCTTGGTATAACCTGAGTTGAGAGTGGCTCAATCTCAAGTCCTAGTTTAGAAAGAGCTTCTCTTTCAACTTCTGGGTTTATTACTGTGTAGTTTCCTACTGCACCTGATAATTGGCCAGTAATCTCATGGTTATAATAATCTTCAAGTTCGTCAAACCTTCTTCTAAACTCGGCATAGAAGCCTAGGAACTTTTGCCCATAGCTTAGTGCTTCTGCATACATTCCGTGTGATCTTCCAACTCCAATAATATGAAGTGTTCTTTGTGAAAGATTAAAAAGAGAATTATTAAGATTAGAAAAGGTATTTAAAATTATTTTAAGAGAAGCCTTAATTTGTAGACTCTGTGCTGTATCAATGATGTCACTACTTGTAACACCAAAATGAAAGAACTTACTAAATTGAGTATCAACTTGTTCTGTAATTGAGGTACAAAAAGCAATTATATCGTGTTTTACTTCGGCTTCAATTTCCCCAATTCTACTTGTATCGACACTAACATTTTCAAAATTTTTGAGTGTGTTTTTTGGGATGATTTCTTGAGACTCAAGAGCGTGAAGTAAGGCTAGTTCGACCTCAAGATAGTATTCAGCCCTTCTTTTTTCAGACCATATTTCGCTAATTTCTTTTCTTTCATACCTTGGAATCATGACGCTCTCCTCTAAAAAATTAATGTAAAACTAATACTTTATTAAATTAAGTATTAGCTGTACTTATTGTCAATATTAGTTTTTCTAAAAATAATTGTAGACATACACTTGTCATTGCTGAAAGAATGACCCTGTTGAATTTAATCCTTAACCCAAGAGGCAACCCATGTGTGGTGTGTTTGGTATTATTAATGGTCCTTCAATTTCAACTGATAAGTATGCTTCCTATGATGTGTATAGGGCACTACTCACACTTCAACATAGAGGACAAGACGCCGCAGGGATTCTCAGTTTCGATTCAAAAGAAAATCAATTTTACAGTCATAAAGAATTAGGTTTAGTGAATGAAATTTTCAAACCAAATCACTTCGATTTATTAAAGGGTGAGATGGCCATTGGACACACACGTTATGCTACAACGGGAAGTGATAGTTCAAATGATGTACAACCTCTTGTGACAGGATTTCCAATAGGTGTTGGAATGGCACATAATGGAAATATTGTGAACTACCATCGTTTACGTGAGGTTGTTAGAACTGAGCACAGGAGACAGCTCCTTACAAATAATGACCTCGAAATCTTTTTAAGCTTTTGGTGTCGTACACTTATGGAAGAGCAGAGTGGTGGTGATGAGTTTACGTTTACTCACGCGGTTAAAGCTGCTGAAAAAATATTTGAATCAACTATCGGGGCCTACAGTATTGTAGGCCTTTTAGCTGGTGAAGGACTCTTTGGTTTAAGAGATCCAAATGGGATCAGGCCTTTATTATTGGGTAAGAAGGGCGAAGGAAATGATATTTCATATGCTTTAAGTTCAGAAACTAATGCTCTAGAATTTTTGGGCTATGAAGTTGTTAGAAATATAGCACCTGGGGAATTCATATTTATTAATAGAGATTGTGAAATTCAATCATATCACTTTCAAAATCCTGAAAATCAAATAAAGCCTTGCATGTTTGAATGGATTTACTTTTCTGCTGTTGAGTCTACAATAGAAAATAGACCTGTTTATGGAGCTAGACGCTCACTTGGGGAAAGACTCTCTGTTAAAGTTAGAAACTTGATGGGAGCAGGAGAAATCTCTCCCGATATTGTTTGTCCTGTACCTGACACTTCTCGTTCCTCGGCGATAGCCTTAGCTGAATCACTTAATTTAACTTATAGAGAATGCCTTATTAAAAATCGCTATGTACAGCGAAGTTTTATTCTTAAAACACAGGAAGATCGAGAAAAAGCTGTAAGGCTTAAATTAAGTCCTGTTCGAAGTGAGATTCAAGGTAAGAGTATTCTTCTTGTAGATGATAGTGTTGTTAGAGGAACGACTTCTAAGAGGATTGTTCACTTGTTGAAGGAGGCCGGAGCTAAAGAAGTTATTTTGGCCATCACATGCCCACCAATCCGTTATGGTTGTTTCTATGGTGTCGACTTTCCAAGAAAAGAAGATTTAGTTGCATATAATAAGAGTCTTGAGCAAATTCAAGAATCAATCGAAGTTGATAAAGTTATTTATCTTGATGAGGAAGATCTTAGTAAGGCCCTGAATCTTCCAAGTATGTGTCGTGCCTGTATTGATGGGAAGTATCCAACAAGTGTCGAGGATGCGAATGAATTTTGTGAAAGAAGGAATGAACTTAAATAGGGGGATCTATGAAAGCATTAGTTTTATTTGGGAGTGAATCTGATAAGCATGTTTACCAAGAGTTGATTATTAGCCTTGAAAAAGAATATAAAGAAGTCGACTTCGAGGTTATTTCGGCCCATCGTAATCCTGAAAGGTTAAATGAAAGACTTGCTGAAGATAATTTTGATGTTATTTATGCTGGTGCTGGCATTGCTGCTCATTTACCAGGAGTTTGCGCATCATTGTCAAAGAGACCTGTCGTAGGGATTCCTGTTGAAGGAAACTTAGGAGGACTTGATGCTCTACTTTCAATTCAACAGATGCCATTTGGTGTTCCCGTTGCAACGATGGGATCAAGAAAGTGGAGTTCTCTACCACTGTTAAAAGAATGCTTAAAAGGCAATGAGTTAGCGATAAATATTATTATTCCAGAACAACTCAGAGAAATGGATTTTGTAAAAAGTGAATTGGAAAGAACTGAGCGATACCTCAAGGATTCAAATATAGAGTATTCAATCGGGAGCTACAATCCAAATTGCCTTAATATTAATCTCGTCAATCGATATGAAGATATTCTCAGTGATAAACCCTGTCTTCAGGTTCCAATATTCAATTCTCAAGTTAAGAATGACCCTCAGAAAGCCCTCGAACTTTTAAAATGGTCAAATATGGGTGGCTTTTGGTTTGGAATCAATAACACACGAAATGCTATTTGCTTTGCAAGAAAGCTTTAGGAGACTTTATGTTGCCATTATTAGTCGAAGGATCAGTAAAGAATATTCACGGAATTAAAGATCAAAAGCCTTATGTTTTTGATTTTAGTAATAGATACTCTGTTTTTGATTGGGGTGCGATGCCAGATCAATTAGAAAATAAAGGGAAGGCTCTTTCCTATATGGCGGGACTTTTCTTCGATCTTCTCGCTAGTCCACAAACTTGGACGAAATGGAAGCCGAAGGGGATGAATCCTCAAATGGAAAATCTCTTAAAAGTATTTCAAGAAAATGGTTTAAAATCTCATTTTCTTAGTTTTAAGAAATTAGAAGACCAAGTGACATCTATGATTGAAGTTGAGCCCGTAAAAGTTTTAAGGCCTGCCTTTGTTGAAAAAAACTGGGACTATTCAGTTTACAAAGAACGTCCAACGAAAACTCTTGTCCCATTAGAATTTATTTTTCGCTTTGGTATGCCAAAAGGAAGCTCTCTAATGAAGAGAGTTAAAGATAAGAAATATCTCGAGGAGCTTGGTCTACATGATGAACCATGCTTTGGTGATGAATTCTCTCAACCAATTGTTGAATTTAGTACTAAATTAGAGCCTTCTGATAAATACCTTAGTTATCCAGAAGCGCGTGAGATTGCAAATCTAAGTGAATTAGAATTTGAAAGAATTCTAAACACTGTAAAAGTAGTTGCGATGAGACTCCGTGATATCTTTCAAGATATTGATATAAAGCTTTGGGATGGGAAGTTTGAATTCGCCTTCGATGAAATGATTGATGGAGAACGTCAATTCATGATTGTTGACTCTATTGGACCAGATGAATTGCGCCTGACAAAGAATGGAATACCCTTATCAAAAGAAAATTTGCGACTCTTCTACAGAGATGGAGTTTGGCATCAATCAGTTGAACAGGCCAAGGAACTGGCTTCAAAAAGAAAAGAAAAAGACTGGAAGAGAATTTGTCTTGAAGAATTAGGACAAAGTCCTAGTCAATTAGAAGAAGAGTTTAAGCAACATGCTGAAGGGATCTATACTGGTTTGGCAAATGCTTTAGCGACTAAGTTTTACGATGAAAAACCGTTTAAAAACTCTAAAACTCTGACAGAAGTTATGAACTTCTTTAAGGAGTATTAATGAAAGTCTTAATTTTGGGAAGTGGGGGAAGAGAGCATGCACTTGCACACCGCCTCTTAAAAGATGATACATGTACATCAGTAACAGTGGTACCGGGTAACCCTGGAATGTCAAAAGATGGTATTGCTGTTGCTGATGTTTCATTGGAAGATTTTGATATCCTTTCTGAATTTATATTTAAGCAATCTTTTGATTTTGTTTTTGTTGGACCTGAAGATCCTTTGGAGAAGGGGATTGTAAATGACCTCGAATTAAAGGGGATAAAAGTTGTTGGACCAACACGAGAGGCGGCTCAATTAGAATCTTCCAAAGCCTTTGCAAAATCATTCATGTCCCAATTTCATATTCCAACTTCCAAATTTAAAATATACACATCTTCTGATTCTGCGATTGCAGGTCTTAAGGAATTTGTTGAAGGTCAAGTTGTCGTGAAAGTCTCATCATTGGCCGGTGGTAAAGGGGTTGTCGTCGCTGAAAATCACGCACAGGCCCAAAAAGCAATTGAAGACTTTTTGAATAACTCAAGCTGTCAGATCAAAACAGATAAGATTATTTTAGAAGAGAGACTTTATGGGCAAGAGATATCAGCTTTTGCTCTCTACGATGAAAATGGCTTTATTAATTTAGGATACGCTAGAGACTATAAGAGAGTATTTGATAATGACAAAGGGGCCAATACGGGAGGAATGGGGACATTCTCTTCTGACTCACTCGTTTCTAAAGAATTAGAAAATACAATTAATAGAGAAGTTTTTCAAAAAGTCTTTGATGGGATGAGAGAGTTGGGGACACCATTTAAAGGAATTCTTTTTGCTGGCTTAATGTTAAATGGCAGATCTATAAATGTTATCGAATTCAATGTGAGATTAGGTGATCCTGAAACCCAATCTTTATTACCTAGATTAAAAGGCGATCTGACGCAGACTCTTTTTAATCAGACCCATAATAAGTTAAATCATAGTTTGTCTTTGGATCCTAAAGCAGCAGTCCATGTGGTGATGTGTTCTAAACATTATCCGAGTATTGATGGGACGGCCTTAGACCTTGGTCATTGAAATTAGTATCAATGAGACCCATAAAGATACAACGATTTATTACGCTGGAGTTGAACAAAGAGATGGAAGGCTTGTTAATTCCGGTGGTCGTGTTTTAGGAGTCACTGCTCTTGCAAGAGACCTTGCAACTGCTAGAGAGCTTACTTATCAGCAACTTGCTTGTGTGAATTTTAAAAATTCACATTTTAGAAAGGATATTGCACTTGAAAAAGATAACCATACCAGATTTGCTATTTTTGCCTCAGGTAATGGTAGTAATGCTCAAAATATTATTGAGTACTTAAGAGGTAGTCGTTCTCTAGAAGTTTCAATTGTTATAACAGATAATCCTGATGCTTACGTTATTCAAAGATGTCTTCATCTCGGTGTGGATTATAAAGTGATTCCATTTTCTAAGGAGAAGGGAAAGGCCATCCATGAATCAGAAATTATTGAAGTTCTAAAAACTTATCATGTTAAATGGATTCTTCTTGCTGGTTATATGAGAATTCTTAGTTCTCAATTTCTTTCTTTATTTCACGATGGTTCTCTTAGTGAGGCTCGTGTTGTGAATATACATCCATCACTACTTCCTCAGTATCCAGGTTTAAATTCCTATGAAAGAGCATTTG
>NZ_AUNJ01000197.1 GCF_000447775.1 Bacteriovorax sp. DB6_IX | reverse complement strand
CTTCTATCTTCGTTAAAAGACTCTTTCTGTCTTTCTAAGTCTTTTCTAAAGCCTCTTGTTCTATCTTCTATGGCCTCTGAAGTTTTAGCATTATACTCATTGATATAGTCAGCTTGCTGATTTTCTAATTTATTCTTTGAATTAGAATAATTCTCAGCTTGCTTCTTTTGTTTCATCTCATGAAGCTCTTCTAGCTTATTAACGTCTTTATTATAAGCATCACGTAGCTCATTCGTTGATTCGTTATAATTGCTTCTTGCTTGTGCCAATCTTGTACTATAATCGTTAATTTCCATAATACCTTTTCCTGGGCAGACTCTTTTCCCAGCTTATATTCTATCAATTTCGTGAAAATTAAAAAGGCCGGGAAGATATTCCCGGCCTGTGATATAGATCAATCTAAGTAGTTGACTTTATTACTTAGCAAGTTCCTCATCAATGATTTCTGAGAAAACTTCAAGTGGTTGAGCACCATTAATAAGCTGCCCATTTACGAAGAAAGTAGGAGTTGATTTTACTCCAGTATTCTTCCCCTCTTCCATTGTTGCTCTTACATTTGCAGCATATTTAGAAGAAGAAAGACATGAATCAAATTTCTTCATATCAACACCAACTTTTTTGGCCATTTCCTTAAGACCATCAATCTTAAGATTATTCTGTTGAGCAAACATCATATCATGAAGTTTCCAGAAGTATTTCTGACCTTGCTCATTAGCACAAAGACCGGCCTCTGCGGCCTTGAAAGCATCTGTGTGAAATGGCAGAGGAAAGTTTTTAAAAGCAATCTTTACTTTATTTCCATATTTCTTTTTGATCTGTCCTACAATCTCAGCGGCCTTTGAACAGTATGGACACTGAAAGTCAGAGAACTCTACAATTGTCACTTTTGCATCAGCACCACCAACAAATGGAGCATCCCCAACCTTTACGTTGAATACTGGTCTTGCTGGCCTTGGAAGATAAATTTCAACAGGCGACTTTGCCATTTGCTGATTTAGCCAATTTTCAATGGCCTCTCTCTTCTTTGTCTCACCAAGAAAAGCTCTAATTCTCTTCTTTAACTCATCATTCATCTGAGGAATTTTTCTTTCCTTAGCAAACTCGTTAATTTCCTTGTCAGTGATTTTTACATCCTTAGCAATGAATTTTGACAGGAACTCATCGTTAGAAAGTCCCTTCTTAGAAGGATGCGTATCAATATACTTTTGAAGTAGAGTTGATTTAATTTTTGCCATTTTAAGATCGAAGACTTTCTTTTCAGCTTCATAGATCTCACTTTCAATTCCCTTAAAAACTTCACCTTCTGTAAGAACTGTTCCACTAACTTTAGCGATAGCATTCTTAGAAGGGGCCTTTTTAAAGATAAAGTTTGGCTTTGAATTTACCTTATTCGTACAAGCGATGAGAACAAGTGCTCCCATAGTAATTGACGTCAGAGCAAATGCTCTTTTACTGATTTTCATATTATCTCACTCCTTGAGTTTTTAACCTTCAATAGGATAATGTATTTTCGTCAATTATGCGATAGTTCTTGCAAAAACTTGACATAAGTATCCGAGCTTTCCTGTAGGTCTTTATGCTTTCCGCTTCCAACAAGCGCGCCATTTTCCATAACTAGAATTAGGTTCGCATCTATAATGGTTTCAATTCTGTGAGCCACTATGAATGTGAGAGCATTCTCTTGAACTATCATCACCATTTGTCTTAGTGCATACTCAAGATTTGAATCCAGCGATGAAGAAATTTCATCAAAGAGGACAATCGGCTTTTTCAGATAGCACGCTCTAATCGCTGCAATCAGCTGCTTCTGTCCAAGAGAGAGTTCATTTTGCTTAATAACGGTCTCAGGAGTGATTCCCCAAGCATCGATATAATCAATCTTAGATCTAACCCATTTCCAAAACTCATCAAAATCAGATGTTTCTGTTTTTCCAAGAGTGATATTGAAGAAAATTGACTCTGAAAAAATATGAGACTCTTGGGAGACAATTCCAATTAACTCGCGATAGTCGTTGAACTTTTCAGCATTATGAAAGTCGAAAACAAACTTCTCACCAGTTGTTGATTCAATATCAATCTCTCCCTGATCTGGAAGAATATTGGCACAGAGTATATTTAAAAGAGTCGACTTCCCACTTCCCGACAACCCGACAATACCAATAAGATCACCTTTAGCACCAGAGAATTTAACATCTCTTAATTCAAATGGAGCATCATCTTCACTTTTACGTGGATAACAGAAGCGATCAATTTTAACATCAATTTTTTCGACATCGTAGCTCATACGCCCACGACTCAAATCAGTACTTCTTTCTTTATCCAGATCACCTAAGAATTCATTGATTCTTTGAACCCCTGAAGCAGCTCTTTGGATATTTGCAACCTTAGAAGAAACATCCTTAATTGGTCCAATCGAGCGTTGGATAAGATCGACGAAAGCAAAGATTAAACCGACCTGGACCATTTCCGCTTTAGGGATAATGAAAACAGCGAAAGCCAAGAAGATCGGATATAAGGACTCGGCCATCGAATAATACCCGGCATCCCAAATATTTGAGAGAAGAATTCTTTCTAAAAACTTCTCAAAAACAGATTCAGATCGAGTTGAAGCATATTTCCCATTTTCAATATAGTAAGTCTCTCTAACACCACCAATAACATCTGCAATCGTACGATAAAGGTCACCTCTTGCCTTTCTTACGCTGAGGAAAACCTCTCGCATATACTTTGAACCCCAAATGAGAAGGAGACACGCACCGATTTGTACGATACCAAGTGAAACACCTGCAAATTTATTCAACGTGATAAAGCTAACGAGTGAAGAGAAGACGAAGAAAATATCAATGATAATTCCAAATGTCCCTGAAGTCACAAGCTCTCGTAAAGATTCCGTGTCAGTCATAATTCGAGCGAGAACCTCTCCTTGAGGGTATCTCTCGGTTCTATTTTCTTTTGAAGTTTGTAACTCATAAGAAAGTAGCCATTTCTCATAACAGTCAGAACGAACAAACTGAACAAGCCCGACAACATATTTATTGATAATAATATTATAAGAAGAACGGTTCACAAAAGTGAAGACGAAGACGACAGCGAGATATTCAAGAGTCTTTAAGAATTCTACTTTATTATCATAGGCAGAAGTTAGCTTCGCCATTAATTGAGGAAGGGCCGCCCCAAGTAAAGAAGAAATAACAAGGCAGATTAGCATCAAACCGACATATTTAAAGCTGCCTTTATAAAGAATAAATCTAGACAAGTTGCTTTTTGAAGTGCTCATAAATTTCACTCTCCTTATCTAGGTTATTCACTTGTAGGTTCTCTACTAAACCTCGTGATTTTTCA
>NZ_AUNJ01000196.1 GCF_000447775.1 Bacteriovorax sp. DB6_IX | reverse complement strand
TAGGGAGACTCTGTTTCAATAGCGTCATTGATCTCTCTATTTTTAATACCTTTTAGACGCTTCTTCTCTGTACGCTTGATCTTAAAATTTACTAAGAAGTAAACACTAATAAAGAAGATAGTAATTAAGAGGTGGTATGTATTTTCAAGCGATACGAAATTCAAGCTTATTCCTTAGGCATGGTTCTTTTCTTTTTTATCATAATAACGTGATAAAAAATCATGACATCGGCAAAACCGAATTCTATTTTCTATTTAATAAGTCGTGAAGATGTTGGTAGCCTTGTTTCTTGAGAAC
>NZ_AUNJ01000195.1 GCF_000447775.1 Bacteriovorax sp. DB6_IX | reverse complement strand
TAAAAATAACTCTTTTTGTATTCTTAAAAATAGTTCCGAATCTTCAACTATTAAGACGCGACCTTTAGAATTTTCTACAGAGGAAGCTGAAGCAAAAGGTAAGCCATCTACAATTTTAAAAATATCTAAAATGGTAATTGTTTTGTCATTGATAAAAGCTGTTCCTATAAACCCGTCTCTATCAGAAGTATCTGTTGAAATCTTCGAATGATTTATAGCAATATCACGTATCTCTGAGACAACAAATCCAAGCTGTACCCCTCTGGCGTTTATAACAATAACAG
>NZ_AUNJ01000194.1 GCF_000447775.1 Bacteriovorax sp. DB6_IX | reverse complement strand
ATCGTCTTATGATTAATATACTTTCTTAGGTAATCCTCCAGCTTTTGCTCAGTGACAACCCCCTGTCCACTTGGACTCGCATGTCTAAAATAGAGACCATCACTCTTTCTGATCGCCAGTCCTTGGTGAGAAACATTAATATTGGTACCAATATACTTTTCAAGATTCCAATCAGGTCTCACAATATTGATAATGTGTGCTGAACGAATATTTTTAAAAACCTGGTTTTTAATCCTTCCTTTATGATCAAAGATTTCTGCAATTGGCATATAGTTTAATCTCGCCTCTTGATCATCAAACTGATGTCCTTCATTTCTTAACTGCTCAAGAGCTTCATTCTTTTCTTTTGAGCTTTTAGAAATGAGTGAAAGTCGTGACTCACCCATCTTTTCGTACCAGCTTTTTTTCTTGATGACAGTTTTGGCCTCTTTAACAGCAGCACTATCAAATACTTGATCTGTGATATCTGCTATAAATCCCTCTTCAATATTTCGAGGTACCCAATCAAGACTGGTAAAATGATTTCGCGTAACAAATGAGACTTCTCCATTTAAGTACCTAATGGCCGTCATTCTCTGTTGAAAGTCTTCAACTGAATCTGAAAGGATTATTGCCATAATAGTTTCAACATAGGTCGTACAGTCAAACTCATCTGTTCGCCAGAGAGGGTCCTGGTCATACTTAGCCTCTTCACCCTCACCCAAAGGCCCAGAGGTGTTGTACTTACGTCCTAAGAAGACTCCTGAGATGCGATCGACACTAGATTCGATATCTTGGCCCTTTAAAGAAATAAGCTTTTCTATCTCACCCGAATCAAACTGAGCCCTTGTGACTGAACTCAATAGAATCGATAAAATAATTAGTAACTGACTAAAATTTAGACACTTTAACATGGTATAAACCCTTATTTAATGGACATTTTCAATCTTTCTCTATTTATAGAGCAAAGTACGTGCCACTTCATTTTTAGATGCTGATCAATTAAGATTTTCTATATAACTCACAAATCAAAGGATGATGAATAATGAGAAACTTACTACTAAGTACTCTCCTACTTGTTGGTTGTGCTAGTGGCACAAAGGTCATGCAAAAGGAGAATCTTAAAGCAAACTCTGAAAAGGCCATGAAAGCGCCCTATGTTTTACTTATCTCTATCGATGGCTATCGTTGGGACTACACAAAGAAATATCAACCGAAGTTTCTTTCTAAGTTCCAATACGAAGGAGCGTCGCTAAAGAGCTTAAGGCCATCATACCCAACGAAGACCTTTCCAAACCATCTCTCAATTATGACCGGAAGATATCCAATGAATCACGGAATTGTCGCCAATGGATTCTATGCTCCAGATCTTAAGAAGTCGTATTCTCTAAGAGATAGAAACGCTGTTGAAAATGGGGACTTCTACCTTTCACTACCTCTTTGGGGATTAGCTGAAAGGCAAGGAATGAGAACGGCCACTTACTTCTGGCCAGGATCAGAAGCTGAGATTCAAGGACAGAGACCATCTTATTATCTTCGCTACAATCATGGAACAAAACATGAAGAAAGAATTAAGACAGTAGAAAGTTGGTTTAAGCTACCTGAAGAAAAGAGACCCCACTTTGCAACACTCTACTTTCACGATGTCGATAGTGCCGGACATAATTACGGTCCAGACTCTAAAGAGGTCGAAGCGGCAATTCATAAAGTTGATAAGAGCATCGAAAAGCTTGTCACAAACTTAGAAAAACTAGAGCTCCCACTTAATATTGTCATCGTCTCAGATCACGGGATGGCCGCGTTGAAAAAGGAAAATTTCGAACTTGTTGCCAAGGACAAAGCGCAGAATAAACTTATCCAAGACAACTTTATCGTTAAGGGTAAGGGACCAATCATCCAGTTCTATAGTAAAGAAACAGGAAAGATCAGCTTAAAAGAGTCTCTTAGTATTCTCAACAAGAACGCCAAGAACTACCGATGCTACTTTGGAAATAAAACACCAAAGAAGCTAAACTTTAGAAATCATCCAAGAGTTGGTGATATGGTATGTATCGCTAAGAAAGATTGGTCAATTGGAATAACTGATATCAGTGTCCCAAAGGGAAATCACGGTTGGTCTCAATATGACGGAAATGATATGCACGCCATTTTCTACGCGAAAGGACCTCAATTCAAGAGGAGCTACCAATTAGGGACAAGAAATAATACCAATATCTATCCCCTGCTTGCAAAAGTGCTAGGGCTTGATCTTGATGTGAAAATCGATGGAAAATTAAAATATATGTCGAGTCTTTTAAAATAGGAAAGGGAGCTTTACGCTCCCTTTTTTTTATCGTTTTAAAATTTGTGTTCAAAACCAATACCAAGAGTATGTTGGAAATCCAGAGAGCCATTTCGTCTCATCTCTTCCCCACCAAAGGACTTAGACCAACGATCTTCGTCTTCACCTATCCCGGCCTTTAGATAGATAAAATTATTCTCATCGTAAGCAAATCTCTTAGTGATCTCAACTCCTTTTAAAGTCCCGTCTTCACTATCAAGATATTGCTTCCTTTTAATATAGGCCCTTGCTTCCCAACTTGGAAATTTCTTATCTCCAACGTCATCTAGGAAAACGGCCTTAACTTCTCCGGCCACCGAGACAAAGCTTTCAGTCTCCCCTAATTGAGAACCTTGGATACCAGCACTTGGGGTAGCCGTCACTTTGATGTCATCACTAGAGTAAACCTCAAAATCTCGTCCAAGTTCTATATAGCCCTCAAAGCCTGATTTCTTATCCATATGATCAACATAGGCATACTCTACGGCGCCCATATTTTCATGCCACGACTCCTGTAAACTCTTTGAGAGTCCTGAAGTATCGTCCATTGTCTTATAACGACCAATGACTTTGACATAAGTATCATTTTCTCCAAGCTTTCTTACAATCTCTAATTCATAACCATCAATTGAGAGAAACTCTTGGTAACGCTTACCATTCTCATCACGATAAACTTCTGACTGGTAAGCTCGTCCACCATAGTAGTAAACCTTTCCAGGCTTAGATGTGAGTCTTCCATATCCATCTGAAGTTCTTCTAAATGAAATTGATCCCTTTTCAAACTCTAAAGTCGCATCACCTTTGATACAGAATGTTTTCCCTCTATCATCACCCTCAATCCCTTCTCCAAATTCTGTCATACCTGCGGCACCAAGAGCCCCGTGTAGAGGATTATCATTACAACTCATGAGTTCTAATTTTGTCCCAGTAAGTTTTCCCATTTTAAAGAAGCCTTCATCGGCCAAGGCCGTATCAAGGACAAGATCATCTTCTCTCTTGGCCTGCTCCTTTGTCTGAGAATAGACAATTCTCTGAGCTTTGGGTGCTCCCTGATAAGGATGACAAGGGCTATCTGCAGGACTAATTATATCCTGGGCCTGATCTAACATTTTAAGACCACTGCCTAGAATTTCTTCTGGTGTCGCCTTTGATGATCTTTGGGTACTTGCGTGCTTGCGTAAAATATCTTTGAGCTCCTCAAAATCAGCATCTGGGATCTCGAACATATGTTTCGTAAAAATATCTTTGTATCTAAATCGTGGATAGCGATATGAGCGACTTCCCCGTTTATAAGTGTACTCATCCAGACGAGCATCATAAAAGAGCGAAA
Organism: Bacteriovorax sp. DB6_IX; assembly: GCF_000447775.1. Lineage (GTDB taxonomy): Bacteria > Bdellovibrionota > Bacteriovoracia > Bacteriovoracales > Bacteriovoracaceae > Halobacteriovorax_A. Next base: position 10,054 of record NZ_AUNJ01000194.1, on the reverse strand, counting down.
CCTTGGTATTATTGCGTACCGTTCGATAGAGAAAACCACTTTCCGATTCGGCACTAAGGGCAAATTGACTGATAAATAGAAATACTAACACTAATCTCTTCATGAGATTCTTTTCGGAATACCCGACAACAAACCTTAGCTATTCTTTCTAAGCTGCCTGATTTAAGTTAGTTACGATTGAGGAAATCTCTCCGGGCTCAAATGGCTTTTCAACAATCTTGTAGACCTTTCCAGCATTTCTTGAGATGAAATTCTCATCAATAAAAGCACTCATCACAACAATGGGAATATCCGCGTTCAAGGAGTTTTCCTCACTCTTTAAAAAGCGTAGGATATCTTCAGAGGACTTATCATCGAGAAGGATATCTAAGAAGATACACGAGAGTTTTCGCTCTTTTAAGAGATTAATAGCATCTGAAATATTATCGGCCTGAGAGCACTCAACTCCAGTGGATTTGAGCTCCCACTCAATGAAACTCAAAATATCATGCTGATCATCAACGATTAGAATTGGTTCCATACCCCCTCCATATTTTTAGTTTAACATAGAGGCGAATATTCCTATAAAAAAAGAAAAGACAATTTATTATTCAATAATAATAGAGACTTACAACTTGGAAAGATACTTTTCCACGTGACGAATTCCTTCAATTCTCTTCTTCATAGACTGAGAAACGATGCAAGACTCTCCCACACATTGACTATGGAATTTTTGAAAACACTGAGCGAGAAGATTGAAATACTCCTTAGATCCAACAACAATTTTATCAAGTTCCTTCTCTGACTTTTCAACAACTAATTTCTCTTGGTTTTGGCTAAGACATTCATCGACGCCAAAAACAGTGTACTCAAGCATATACTGCTTTCTCGCCTTCATGTAAGAAGTCTGAACATCAGCAAAGACATTGATAGAAATTAGTTGAATTAGAAAAAGAAGAAGTAGGTACTTCATAAATCCCTCAGTTTTGAACTCTCAATACTTCTATTTTAACAAGAATCAGAGTGAACATTAAACAGAGTTGAATTTTCCCAGTTAGGACTTCTTTCTCCCCTTAAATTCGTCCATTGAAGAGTTAATCCCAAAGAAGCTCAACAGAGCATCAAATATCACGGGAGGAAATACCTTAATCACAAAACTCAAATAGACAAAGGGAGGAATAATAACCCTCTTCTCTTTCTTTGCAATGGCCTTCATCAGTCTTTGACAGACGTACTCAGGTTTAAGGATAGGAAGTAAGAAAGAAAATCGTGTTTTGACCCCATCAAACATTCCCGTATTAATATAGTAAGGACAGAATGCCGTTGTCACAACATGACTCTTCATCTGCTTAAGCTCCAAACGGATTGACTCATCCATACTTAAAATTGCGGCCTTACTGGCAGCATAATCTGATAGCTTTGGAACACCAACGTAACTACTTGCAGAACAAAGATTTATAATTTGCCCTTGGTCCCTTTCAATCATTTCTTTAACAAACTCACGACATAGAATAAATGGTGCAATCGTATTGACCATAAATGTTCTTTTAATATCATCATTAGATAAATTAACTAAGGGTTTTCCAGAAACGATTCCGGCGTTATTAACGAGAATATCAATATATTGAAATTGATCTTTAATTTTCTCAATCGTCTGCATTAACAGATCTTCCTGATTGAGATCACACACAAAGCAATCGATGGCCGCTTGGGAAATGGACGCATTTGAGAGCTCATCTTTAGTGGCCTCTAGCGCCTCCGAATTATAATCCACAAGGATTAACTGGCATTGATATTTTGCAAACTGAGTCGCTAGAAGTTTTCCTATTCCACTCGCTGCACCTGTAATTAAAATCTTTTTATTTTCATACATAAGTAGATGATAATTGGTAAATTTTAAAAGGACAATCCTCGTTAGTTGACATTTTTCAAGTAAAAATGACAACTTGGCCCATTTCTAGACAAAATTCGGGTATAAAGCCCTATGCAAAAATTAACTCTTTCGACACTTATACTCCTATCCTCATTTTCAAGCTTTGCCTCACAATCAAAGTTCGAAAATCTCATCAATAAAGTTATTTCGCCCTATCTTAATCAGCTCGAAAATATTGGTGATGAATTAGATATAGATATTAACTGGAAAAGTGATCATCCAAATGCTTCTGTTTCAATGAAAAAGAATCGCGTTGTGATGTCTTTTCACGGTGGATTTAAAAGAAAGTTTAATTTGAGTGATGACGCCTATGCCATCACGGTATGCCATGAAGTCGGTCATCTCGTTGGTGGGTACCCTAAAGTCTACCCTACACAGAAGTACTCCGCTGAAGCTCAATCTGATTACTTTGCCACTTCAGAGTGTATTCAAAAATACTTTGAAAAAGTATCGAGAGAGGTCTCCTTTGATGAGTTAATTCTCTTAGATAAAACTCAACGAGAGCTATGCCAAAACGAGGGACTAGAAAGTAACAACTGCCTTAGAGGACTCATTGCAATTGCCAATCTTTCAAATGCTTATAACGGTGTAAAGAGTATTAATAAGTATAGTGATGAATATGTTAAAGTCACAAACTACAATGATTATCCAAGTGCTCAATGTCGAGTTGATACATTAAGAGCTGGGCTTCTTTGTGGGCTTGCTCAAAATGAGGGTAACAATTGTGAGTCAAGTGATAAGGTAAGACCAAAATGTTGGTATCATAAAGAGTCTGATGAACTCACTCCAAGGTGGAAATACGAAGGTTCACAAGATCTCCCAGAAGCTCAAATTATGGGAGAAACAGGAGAAGTTACGCCAAAGCCATGGGGTTGTCATGTGGAGGTGTCAGATATCAGTTTTCACGCAGCCGCCTACTTTGCTCCTCTATCAGAATATGAAATCATGACAAAGGGATTTGATATCATTGGCCCATGTGTTCTTAAAAAGAATAGTGATTTTTCTGGGGCCATCACAAAAGTGAAAGGTAGATTATTTTACAATATTAACCCTACTGACAAATAAGCTAGAGACCAAATATCTTATAGACCAATTGTTTGATAAGGATAGAGTCCGTTGGATTCTTAAGCACCTTATCGAATTGTTTATAAATTTTAGGCTTCTTCTCTTTGAGTTCTCTAAAGGCCAATTTAGAGCCGCGATACCAAAGACCATTCCACTTATAATAAGTCTGTAGCAACTCAAAAACCAACCAAGCTCTTCTAAAATTCGCCTCAATATCTCCGCGATAGGTGCGATCAAGCATCTTTAAAGTCCATGCCTTAAGATGCTGTCTCTCTTGTTCTGATAACGGTTTAGGAGGAGATTCAAGCCTCTCTCTTACCTTTTCGAGAAACGCAGGAGCAATATCATTCTTATCGTAGAGAACCTTTGCTCCATCTAAATAAATCGACTCCTCAATTTTTTCAAGCTCACTCAATGGCTTAATCCAACAGTCTAAATAAAGCCCTGAAAAGTCTCGATTGTCTGTTTCGACATTTTGAATATCTTTAAAGCAGACGACATCAATATCCGATTTAGGTGTGTACTCTCCTCGAGCAAAAGAGCCATAAAGAAGAATAAGATCAGGTTGGTGCTTAGAGACAAGCTCTTGAGTTAGTTTATCAAAATCAATCATGGCCCTATTGTGCCTTGCCAGTGATTCTCTTGCAAGTTTCTTGACACATGAGCAGTTGAGGCCTATCACTTTTATATGTCTCAATATGTATGGGGTGACTCAGAAACCCAATTCTTCTTTCACTTAAATCCCGATACGGTCCTCGATGCAATTGAGGCCCTGGGACTAAAGACGACAGGAAGATGTCTCACTCTCAATTCCATGGAAAACAGAGTTTACGAAATTGAGATCGACACGCCTCTCATATCAACTCAAAGTCCTAGTGATAATTTTGTCATTGCAAAGTTTTATCGCCCAGGTCGTTGGTCGAAAGAGCAAATTCTTGAAGAGCATGAATTTTTAAAAGATCTAAAAGAAGCAGAGATTCCAGTCATCGCTCCCCATGAGTTTGATGGAGGAACACTCTTTAAATTAAAAGATCATGAACTCTACTATACTCTCTTTCCTAAAAGAGGCGGGCGCGCACCAGAGGAGATGAATGAAGAGCAACTCCAGATTATGGGTCGTCTCTTGGCGAGAATCCACAATATTGGTGCGCAAAAAGAAGCCAAAAGTCGTATTCATATCAACCCAACAACTTTTGGGGAGCAGAATTTAAAGTTTCTCTTGGATGGTAAATTTATTCCCGCTCACTTTGAACACTCTTACAAAGAAAGTGTAGAAACTCTTTGTCAGCTTATTCATCCATTATTTAAAGATATCAAAACACATAGAATTCACGGCGACTGCCATAAAGGCAATATCATCCTGCGTGATGATAACCCATTCTTCATCGATTTTGACGACATGCTAATGGGGCCAGCAGTTCAAGATGTCTGGTTAGTTGTACCGGGAACAGATCAAGAGTCCATCATTGATAGAAATATCTTACTTGAGGCCTATGATTCAATGCGATCTTTTGACTACCAAAGTCTTAAACTTATTGAGCCTCTAAGGGCCTTAAGATATATTCACTTTAGTGCCTGGATTGCGAAGAGATGGGAAGACCCGGCATTTAAGCAGGCCTTCGCACACTTTGATAATGATTCTTATTGGAGTACCCAAATTGCCGATCTTCAAACTCAGATCAATCTTATTCGAGGTGCTCAAACACCATCACCTTGGGATTATGAGTATTAAAGCTCCCCGCTTCTTAGCAGAACTCTAATTCTCATAAGTTGTTTTCCGAGTTTATTTTGTCCTGTGCGATCACCACAATCACCCCAGTAACAGTCATTCTTCGTATGCTCATAGATCTCTGAATGATTTGTTGATAGAAGAAGCTCTCTTAAAGAATTATACTGAGAGAATTTTGCCTTAAGGGCAATCCACATCACCTGATCTTTAATTTCTTTCCAATTAGCTCTTTTAGGAATTGATTTATCTCTTCCTCTTTTAGCGGCCATATAAGGTGAATCAGCAGCTCGAACCCACTCTTGTAACTCTTTCTTATCATACTTATGAGCTTGGTAGTAATGCTCACTCGTAGGCCAAAGTACACCTTCAATTAAAATAGGAAAGAGCCCAAAGTTTGAAAACTCTCCATAGGCCTTCTTCGTACTATAGAAATCTAAGATTTCTCCTTCATAAGAAATGGCAGGTGTTCTCTCATAGCGATCGTAATGTGGCGCATCCGCTAGAGTATTAATACAAATCAGTAATACTAGTGATGCTAGTAGGTATTTTACAGTGTGTGTCATAATATCTCCCGAATTTGGCACATTCTAGCGTTGCCATTTCCCATGTGCCAAGACGAAATCTAAAAAAAGAATGAAATTGTCTAAGTCTTAGAGACTTAGCTATAATATTGCCCATGATGAAAAAACTAACTAACGAAAATTTCGAAGAAGTCGCACAATCTCAGAAAGATCTCTATATTATCAAGTTCGGATCTAAAACTTGTGGACCATGTAATACGATGAAGCCTGTTCTTGACGCTCTCGTTCAAAATAACCCTGAAACGGCGATTTTTGAGGTTGATACAGATGAGTCACCGGAGCTTGCGGCACACTTTGGAATTAGAGCAGTTCCAACAATTCACTATTGTGAAAGTAGAGAAATCCTCTATTCATTCCATGGAGTCACTCCTCTTAGAGACCTACAATATGTTATCGACAATAAGGACGATGCCCATTTTAGAGAAACAGGGGAATTTCAAAAAGAAGATCAAAAGAAAGACCATACTTTTGGAATTATTATTGCCGCAGTTCTCACCCTGGTGGTTGGTGCCTTTATCGCGGCCTCAGTTCTTTCTTAGAAAGAAAGAGGCCTGAACTTTTCCTTCTCGCCTTTAGAGCGAGTAAATTCATAAGGAAAAACTTCCATCCAACACTCTACAGTCACAGCAACTTTAGCCTCAAAGAGATGACCACCTAGGGAGCGGAACTCGTTATCACTTAGACTGACATGGAGATGAACAAAGGGTTCGCTATCCATCATTGAGACATTACCTTCCATACTAAGAAGCTCAAATTCATCTTCTAGAACTTTTGTTTTATAAATATCGGCATGATAGTCATAGTAACCTAATTCACACTCTTCGAGGGCCCCTAGTCCATGAATACGAGCACACTTAATTTCATTTTCACGACAAAACTTCTTCAGTGTTTGGTTAACATTCTCTCCTCTATCTAGACGAATAAAGTATTGAGTCTCAGTGAGTTTCTTAGCATCCATTTTATTTCCTCTATTTCATTGGTTTTCTTGAGCACTTATGTCATATTATGCTCATGAGAAAAGAAGTTCAAATTATAGGTTCACAAATCTACTCAATGGATAGATTCCATCAGGAAATAGCTCAACTATTGAGCTTTCCTCACTACTATGGAAATAATCTGGATGACCTCTTGGACTGTCTTGTAAGCTATATCGACCCTAACCTGACTATTAGCTGGCTCTCTCACGATGCAAGCCGAAAGCAGATGGGCCATGACTTTGATAGAATTGTTGAGGTCTTTGATCGAGCTAAGGCCTACCACGACTGCTTCGACTACCAACTCTGCTAAGAAATCCCTCCTTTTTTCCGATAAATAAGAAAGGATTAATTTATGGAAAAAGCTTTTGGGAACCTCAAAAAATACTTACCTGTGATTTTCTTCTCCACAGGATTTCTCTTCGACATCTTCACCTTAGGAGAAATTGATGAGATGAGTAATATCATTATGCAGCTGCTCTATATCATTATTGCAGCGGCCATTCTCGCTTTAGAATATCTTGAAATAGAAAATATAAAGTCCCATCATCTTATTCAAAAAATCTTCCTCTATCGAGTTGATATTTTCCATTTCTGCCTTGGGTCTCTACTTAGTAGCTATACACTTTTCTACTTTAAAAGTGGAAGTCTTTCCAATTCCTACTTCTTTCTTATTTTCATGGCGGGGCTGCTCGTATTCAATGAATTCCAACTCATCAAAAACTTGGGAATACTCATTCGTACATCACTGCTCTATTTATGCCTCTTAACTTTTATGCTCTACTTGATTCCACTACTAATAGGAAAGAGCGGGACCTTGATATTTCTCTGCACAATACTCCTTTGTCTCGCAATCTCTTTTGGAATTAAGAGACTCTTTGTTAAAAAAAGTTCAAGAGTCTACTATTTCACTCAATATCTCTTTATTCCCCACGTTGTGATTTCGTTGCTCTTTACATTCTTCTATTTAATAAAGGCCTTTCCCCCAATTCCATTAAGTCTCAAATATATCGGAGTCTTTCATAATGTAGAAAAAGAAAATGGACACTATATCACTTCAGAGAACCGCTCAAAGTTTAAATTTTGGCAAAATGGAGATCAGGATTTTCTCTACAAGGAAAATGACAAGGTCTTTATATTCACAAAGATTTTTGCTCCTGCTGGTTTTGAAGACAGAGTCAATATCAAGTGGCAAGTCGAGATTGATGGAGCCTACAAGACTTCAGATATTATTCCTCTCAATATAAAAGGAGGAAGACGAGAAGGATATCGCGCCTTTGCCTCAAAACAAAATATTCGCCCCGGTAACTGGCGAGTCTACATAGAGACAGGCTCTGGTTTAGAGATTGGAAGAATTGACTTTCATATCTATACTGATGAAAATGAAAGTCTGACTATGAGAAAAGAAAAAAGGATTTAATATAAAGATTGAACTCTACACTTATGGTGCAAGAATTGAAGGACTTATTGAAGATAATAAAGAGCATGCTCATCAATGCTTTCAGATTTGTCGTCCTCTTGAAAAGGCCAGTATGTCCATTGCCCATGAGATGATCTCTCTGGACCCAAATGAATATCTCTTACTTGCAAAAGATATTCCCCACTCCCTTGATTCTCATCTGTGGGAAAATTATCTCATTGATGCCGAATCTCTACTGGCAAAAAGTCTAGAGGCCATACTCGATCAAAAAAACTATATCAAGCTTTCAAAGCTTCCTGAAAAGCTCAATATGAATAGTATCAATCGTGACCTACACGAAAAAACAATTCAGGCCCTCGAGCTAATTAAATCACACCAACACAACTGTCGTCTTGAACATATTGCCTCTCAAGTGGCAATATCACCCGATAGACTCCGCCACCTCTTTAAAGAGAATATTGGGATTACCTTTAAAAACTATATTAAATGGCAGAAAATTCGCAAGGCCTTTTATCTCTTACAGAAAACACCTCAATTATCACTGGCCCAAGTCGCCATTGAAAGTGGTTTTTCTGATCAGGCCCATATGTCCCGAGTAATTAAAGAGAACTTTGGTCACTCTCCGAAGTCTTTACTCTTAAAGATTGGCCTAGATTAGCCGCTAGATTCAAGAAACTCACTCACTCCTATGTCAAAATCAAGACAAAGGAGAAGCAATGGAACTTAAATCTTATATTGATAAACTAAGAGAATCAGACCTGACACAAGAAGAAAGACTACAAATCGTCTATGAAGATGTCCGTGACTATATTCAATTCGACTTTCTGCCAGAAATTGATGATATTTCTCCTGAAGAAGTCTTCCGTCTAAGGAAGGGACAATGTAATAATAAGACAGTCCTTATTCATAAAATTCTGACGGAACTTGGTTTTGATGTCACCGTCTACTTCTCTACTATTGATAAGAATATCCATAGAGGATTCTTTCCAAGTTTACTCTTCTTCTTTACCCCAAAATATATTGGCCATAGCTGGATCGTTGTGAAACTTGATAAGAGAGAAATAACTCTCGATGGCTATATTAATGATCTTGAGCTATTTAATAGTGCAATAGAACTCAATCGTAGGCTTGGATGGAAAACCGGACACTCTGTGGCCATAGGAGAATGTGGAGCGAGTGCCGAGTTCTCTCTTCATTCAGAGAACTTTGTTCAAATGGAGGCCATAGAAAAGGAGATGGCAAGAACAAAAGCACCAAGAAATTGGCTTCAATCTCAAGAAAACCCAAACCAAGTCAATCTTATAAAAAAACTCCTCTATCGTCTCTTTCTTCCAATTATTAGAAAGCGAGTACAGAGAGTCAGACAGAGAAATCATCCCAGTTTTTCTAATACAATCTCTAAGGCATCAACTCCAGTCTCACAAAAGTGATGAGGCTGGATCCCATTTTTTTCAAAAGCCCTTTGATCACGGAAAATATTCTTATGGGTGCTGATTTGAATGCAGATTTTTGAATGTGGTAGTACAAATAAGCCGACATTACCAAATTCAATACATCCATTTGTGGCCTGCCCTACATATTGAACTTGCGGATGATCTTCAAAGCACAAGGCGGTACTTTCTCCAGATGATTTTGTTTCAGGATCAATCAGAATAAAGAGCGGTTTGTTAATACAATCGGCAGAGAGCGAAGTTTTATCCTTTTCTCCTTCGTAAATTTTATACTTATCGGCCTTCTCGGTTTCTAGGGCGAATTGATACTTATCTCGAAAGGCTTGAGCATACTCTTCATTTCGCTGATAGAAGGTATTAGACATGGCCAAAAAACTCAAAGGTGTCTGTAAAACCGCCTGAGAACAAATAGGATGATTAAAAGGGCCTCCGAAAATCAGGGCCGCCATCTCATATCCATAATGGTCATTACCGCCGGTATTTCCACGCAGATCAAGAATAATTCCCTTAAGCTCACTCTTATAAAGAGATGATTTTATTTTATCAAGAAAACCTTCCCAATGAGGCTCATTGGGCATAGGAAACTTTGCCAGCGCTATTTTAAGAATATTATCTTCTTCAACGACTGAAACGATATCATCAGCGGCCATATTCTTACCAACAGGAAAACTTAGCCCAATATTGCGATGAATATTTCTGTCCGCAAAACATGGCCAAACTTTAAGATGATTATCTGAAACCTTTGAAAAAACCTTACTCAACTCTATGTAGAGAGAATTCTTATCAGCATTAAAGTCAATACCACTTATTGACTCAGCTAGAAGTTTAAACTCACCCTCAGGCAAGTAATCAGAACCAGCATAACTTTCATGCAGTATTCTTAACATAACCTCAAGATCCAATTCAAATGAAGTTTCCTCTA
>NZ_AUNJ01000193.1 GCF_000447775.1 Bacteriovorax sp. DB6_IX | reverse complement strand
TAAGTGCTCGTTCCAGACGTGTCACTTTCTGTTGTCTCTAATGCTGAACCATCATTAGTGGCGATCTCTGAAGTTTCTGTTATTTCTGCTGCATCATTTAGTGTTGTGGTATCTAATCCATCAGCAAAGCTAAACTTCATAACAAGAACAACCAGTAATAATCTTAATGCGTTTGTTTTCATTTCTTTCCTCCCAACATGGAAAAGTGGATTAGCATTCTAGATGAATTATCTGCTAAAACTGAACTCTGGTAAAATCGTTTTATTTATAATTATAATTAGGTTAAAGCTAATTATAGCTTTGATTTGACTCTGATTGGAGGACTTGTTTCTGGAGAGTCTGGCCAGTGGTGCTTGGGATAACGGGCCTTGAGCTCTTTTTTCACTGACTCCCATGATCCTTGCCAGAAGTTTTGAAGGTCTGAAACGATTTGTGCCACTCGCTCGGCAGGAGATAGGAGTTTTAGATTAAGCTTCATCTTCCCTTGGCAAATTGTGGGGTGGATTTTTACCGAATAGAGGTCTTGAATTCTCGCCATGAGATAGGGCTTTTCCTCATCATAATAAACCTTAAAACTCTTCCCATTTTCTAATTCAATTTTTTCGGGAGTTTCGTGGTCTAAGATATACTGATCCTGAGGACTTAGTTGGTCTTGAATCAAAGACTTTAACTTTGCTTTTTGAAGATCTTCAAGAGAGGTTTCTTCATCGATAATTGACTCTAGAAATAATTCAAACATCTCAGCTTCAAATAGGGGACATTGGTGATCGATAGCGTGTTTATCGAGAAGCTTGACCCTTTGATTATAGAGAGATAAGTCATCATCATTTTCAAAAGGCCATGGCCAGTTGTCTTTTAAGACTTGTATGAGGACTTCACCCTTTGCAATTAATGAAGGTGACTGTTGGGACTCAAGGGTGAGTTTTCCGTACTTTACATGGGTCGTAAGAATAAGAGTCCCTTTCTTTTCATTGAATAGACTCTCTTTTTCACTATTTAAAAGTGAAGAGTCAGACATCAGAAGCTCTTGCTTTGTGATCTTGGATGCCGCTTGAATTGTTGTTCCTATTGCTGCATTGGCCTTTGGGTTCTCAAGCGCATCTAGGACAATGATATAATCTGGTTCAGTTGCCATAAGAGAGGATCTAAAAGATAACTTTCCACCTCTACCTAAGCAGAAATTATAGCTACTCTTCGCCTTCCCCTTGTTTTTCTTAATGGCCCTTTTGTGGGCAACTCGATCTGGAAAACCGTCAAGGAGTGGAAGTGCTAGAGAAGAGGGGTCTGTCTTAGATTTCGCAGGTGTTCTTTCTAACTTTAGTTGTGAGGCAAGATTCTTGTACAGTTCGAGTATTCGAGAGGCCTTCTTCTTATCAAGATAATGGACTCCATAATCACTTAGGTCTCTCTCCTTCCAAAAATAAGATTTAAGCAGATCAACCTGGATACTTAAGTCACAAATTTCCTCATCGTGGCTTGAAAACTCAGCAGTTTTATTCAACGCCATTGATTCACTAATTGTACATGCTGCAAGAAGAGTATCTTGTGAAAGATGATTAAAGAGCATGGCACCTAGGCGTGGATGAAGAGGGAGGTTTGCCATAAACTTTCCCTTCTCCGTAATCTGAGACATTTGAGAACAGTGGTCCCTTTTAATTGCACCTAGCATCTCTAATAAGCTTAGTGCACTATCTAGGCTTTTCTTTTCGGGAGCTTCAAACCAGTCCATTTCTATGGGGTCTAAATTAAGATCAATGAGATCGAGAATATAATGTGAAAGTTCTACTCTCTTAATTTCAGGTGGAGTAAAAGCCTCTCTTTGCCCAAAATCACTTTGAGAATAGAGTCTATAGACGAGCCCATCTTGAACTCGACCGGCACGACCCGCTCGTTGAGTTGCACTTGCCTTGGAAATCTTCCCGAGTTGAAGAAGTGGCATACCACTCCAAGGAGCAAAGCTGGCCCTTCTCTCCGTTCCCGTATCTATGACTGAAGAGACATTGGGAATAGTAAGTGAAGTTTCAGCAATATTAGTTGAAAGAATAATCTTTCTCTTAGCGCCTTGAAAGGCCTTGTCCTGTTCTTTCTTTGAAAGAGTCGAGTGCAAGGGAATGATTTCTTCTTGAATCTTTCTATTTTTAAGTTCTGTTTCAATTTTTCGAATGGCGCCCATTCCCGGCAGAAAAACAAGTATATTGTGAGGATACTGTGGTTGTTGAATGATGTCTTCAATAGCATCAGTAACTTCAAGATTAGGGTATTCAATAGTAATGGGAAAAGTTCGACCTGATATGTTAAAAACTTTGGGAGAGTCGAGATACTCTTCAAGTTTGTCTGTTTCAAGCGTTGCCGACATCACAATCAGCTTTAAGTCAGGACGAGTTGTTTTTTGAAGATGACGAATTAAGCAGATCGCCACATCGGTATGAATACTCCTTTCATGAAATTCATCAATAATTATGAGGGAATAGTCTGAAAGCTTAGGGTCCTGCCTAAGGTAGGGAAGAAATAGTCCCTCAGTTATGAAGAGTAACTTTGTTTGAGCACTGGCCTTCTTATCGTGTCTAATATGATGACCAACAACATCTCCAATTTGAGAGTTTAATATCTCTGCACAGCGGCTGGCCGATAATTTGGCCGCGAGTCGACGAGGTTCTAAAACTAGAATCTTTCCAGGCCTCGTTTGACAGAGAAAAGGTGGAAGTCTCGTCGTCTTTCCAGCACCTGTTTCCGCCTTTATGAGCAGGGATGTTGCTTCTTGAAGCTCATTTCTTATATCTTCAAGATGCTGATCAATGGGAAATTTATTTGGGTCAAGTTCCACGTAGTGATTATAGCGCTGTGTCCTTGAGCTGTCAGTATTTTGGGGTAGAATATGAGCATAATTAAGACATAGAAAAGGAAAATATATGCAAAAGTGGGATGAAAGATTTAGTGAAGAAGGTTTTGCTTATGGTGTGGAACCAAATGATTTTTTAAGAGAAAAGCTCGAGAACTTTCCCGTTGGAGCTAAAGTTCTTTGTATCGCTGAAGGGGAAGGAAGAAATGCTCTAGGACTTTTGAAAAGAGGTTGTGAAGTTCATGGTGTTGATCTTTCGAGTGTTGGAAAAGAGAAGGCATTAGCATTTACACAAGAGAACGGTTTTAAAATGACTTATGAGATTGCAGATCTCTTTGAATATGATTTTGGTGAAGAGAAGTGGGATGGGGTAGTTTCTATATTCTTTCATTGTCCAACAAGAACACGTATGGAATTCCATCAAAAATTAGAGAGGGCGCTAAAACCAGGTGGTCTCTATTTATTTGAGGCCTATGCCAAAGACCAGCCAGAGTTTGGTACGGGTGGGCCAAAGGATGAAGAACTCTTATATACGACGGAAGACTTCAAAAATTCTAACCTCGAGCAACTTCATTTAGAAGGAGTGAAAAGAGAAATCATTGAAGGTAAGTATCACACTGGTATGAGCTCTGTAATTCAATACCTTGGAAAAAAATAACACAAAAATTACATGCTGTGCGGTGCGAAAGCCTATACACATAGTATAGGCTGCCGTAAGCTTATTCCATGAAAAATTACTTTAAAGAAAATCCAGAATTAATTGAACATATAAGACAGGGGATAGAGAGGGAGTGTTTAAGAACATTACCTGATGGACAATCATCACAAGCTCCTCACGCCAAAGATCTTGGCTCTAAATTAACACATTCACATATTACAACTGATTATGCTGAAAACTTAGTTGAATACATCACTGATGTGCATCTTAAAACAGACTCACTATTAGAAGAGCTTGAGGCCCTTCATGCGTTTACAGTTAAGAATATTGCTGGGGAAG
>NZ_AUNJ01000192.1 GCF_000447775.1 Bacteriovorax sp. DB6_IX | reverse complement strand
TGAGATTCTAGAAAAGGATATTGCGGATAAGGTTGAACTTAAAACACCTAAGAACCCATATCAGATGCATAAGAACCACGCCAGAGTTAATGTCTTTATCAAGTTTGATAAGGCCATACTTAAAAATGGAAGTCTACCTTTTAGCTTTAAGCTAACTGATATAAGAACAGGTAAAGTCATTATTAAAGAGGTAAGTCTTGTTGGACCAATTAACGGAGCTAAATAACGTTCCACTCTATATGATTATCTTTGCTGGCCTAGTGACAGGTCTTGGTGGCTCTGTTCATTGCACAGGAATGTGTGGTGGGCTCGTTACGGCACTAACAAGATCCAAAAAAGGGATTCTTAGTTATCACTTGGGAAGACTGCTTGGCTATATCTCCCTTGGAGTCATTATTCCCCTACTGGGAATCGAAGCACTAGGAGTTAGGGATAATAAGTACCTCTCTCTTTTTGCGGCCACAACACTAGGCTTAACTTTTATTTTTATTGGCCTTAAAAGTATATTCAAATGGCAAATGAGTTTTAAATTTCATACTAAGCTTGAAGGTATTAACCAAAGCATTTGGAAAACTCTCTTTGCCAAACTCTCTCAAAGAGATCTTCTCAGAAGTTTTCTGGGGGGAAGTGCGAGTGTTCTTCTTCCTTGCGGTCTACTTTGGACAATCATTATACTTTCCCTAACTGCAACGAGCCCAGTTTCTTCACTGGCCTTTATCATCAGCTTTTGGCTCGGTACAACTCCGGCCCTGAGCTTTGCTCCTGGAATCATCCAGAAATTCTTATTACCACTTCAAAGAAAGTTGCCAAGAACGATCCCACTCTTCTTCATCTTAATTGGAGTACTTACAATATCGACAAGAGTCTACTCTCTCTATCAACAGGCCGGAGGCCAATCATGTCACTAGACAATAAACCAAATAAACCAGAAGCACCAAAATCCGACCTAGACGGTTTCTTTTTCAACCTTCTGCTTTTTACTGTTGTGATCATTTTTCCTATCACACTAATTGTTTTAACGGCCATGTATTGGAGTTAAAATAGCTCCTATGAGAGCTATTATCATTGGGGCCACAGGGCTTGTTGGAAAAGAATTAACACAATTACTCGATAAGAATTCATTCTATGAAAGTATCGAGGCCTATGGAAGAAACCTCAAAGTTCTTGAGGGAGTCAAACTCACAAAGACTAAAATCAAAATTTTCGATAGTGTTGAAAAATTATCACTTGGGCCCGAGGACCATGTCTACTGTTGTGTTGGAACAACAATTAAAAAGGCTGGCTCTCAAGAAAACTTTATCAAAGTTGATTATGAAATCCCTCTTGAATTGTCTAAGCTGTGTCAAACAAATCAAGTTGCAAAGCTTATTATCATCTCGGCCCTTGGGGCCAGTGCTTCTTCAAAGGTTTTCTACAATAGAGTGAAAGGAGAAATGGAAGAGCACTGCCGCGCTAACTTTTCAAAAACAGTTATCATTCGCCCCTCTCTTCTTTTAGGGGAAAGAGATGAGCAAAGAATAGCTGAAGGCCTAGGACAGTTTCTAATGCCCTTACTCAACCCTCTACTCCAAGGAAGTCTTAAGAAATTTCGTGCCATTAGTGCTCGAGAAGTCGCGAGATCGATGTTTGAGGTGGCAAATTATGGAAGAACAAATATTGCTATAGACTACGTCGTGGATTGACAAAGACATTGGCGAGAAAAAGCCCGGCCACAATAGTAATGGCGATCACAAACATATGGAATCCAATCCCAAGGCCTTGAGTATATTTGGTCTCAAAAATAAGATTCATCCCCTTAAAGCCAATTGAGCCTGGAACGAGAAAGATAATTCCCGGAAGTAGTGGAATCATGGCCGGACGATTAAATACTCTGGCAAAGATATTACTACCGGCACCAACGACGACACCAGCGATAAAAACAGACATCACATCACTCATCACAAGAGATGATAACTTAATAGAGAAAATAGCTGCAAGACCACTTAGAAAGATCCACTTAAAATCCTTAGGCTTGGCCTTAAAAATTATTGTAAAGGCCAGAGAACCAATGACAATGGCCGGTAAGAGCCAATATTCAGGTAATGGAATTGTCTGATCAACGGCCAAATCACCAAAGGCAAAACGTCCAAGTTGAATGCCTCCCATCACACCAAAAGAGATCTTAAAGAAATCAATAATGGCCCCCATAAATCGTGCCGTTCCCGAAACGAGGTTTTGAGCAGCAAGTTCCACCATCGCAATTGTTAAGCTAAGACCAGGAATGATAACAATTAACGAGGCCATCATAACAATTTGAAAGTGAATATGAGGATAGAAGAATTTAATGAGATAGGCCGCAATAGTACAAGTAAAGGCCCCTACAAACTCAAAGACACTGAAGAACTTTGGTACTTTTTGCGCAAGAGAAGCCTGAACACCAAGGATAGAGCCTACAGCAAATGAAAAACTTGCTTCAAGAAATGATCCCCCAAATATAACGGCCAGGGACATGGAAGTTAATCCAAAAGCAATCGTTGTGATCGTCTCATTATAACGAGAAACGCTAACTTTAATTCTCTCAAGAGCGCGCATCGCCTCTTCTATTTCCATATCTCCACTGCAAACATCATCTGCAATCTTATCTACCGCTGATAACTTTTCCAGATCCACGATACCAGGACTAACTCTGATATTTCTTGTGAGCTGCTTCTCACCATAATCAATGGCAATCGAGAGATATGTTGGAGTAGAAAAGAAACTCCCCTCTAAACCAATTGAATGAGCAATATTACTTAAGGCCGACTCTAAACGAGGGGCATTGGTCCCATAACGATGGAAAGCACTTCCAATCTTAAGGATAAAGTTAACCTTTTGAGTCAGATCGCTATTAATCATTTTTGGCAGCTTCTAATCTTCTTTAGAAGTTCAGCATCTTCCTTTTCAATAATAGGTCTTAAGAAATTAACAATTGAGGAATTAGTTCTCATAATATCCACCAAGCGACACAGGTAATTTAAGTCCTGAGATTCTCCTTCAAGGGACCAAGACTCTACATCATACTTTGTTCCAAAGAATAACTTAAAAAGTAACTCTCTGTACTCGAGTCTAACATACTTTCCTGTTTGATTTACAAGTTGATCACCGAGATCATCATTGTGAACTGAGAATTGCCAAGTCAGCCCATCACCACTTCCCAAATCGAGAGTTCCCTCATATGTCTTATAGAGGACACCCTTCTTAGAGAGTTTGACAAGCTTTCCTGAGCGTACTCCATGAGAGAAGCTATATTGAGTCACTCCATAGGTTAAAACCCCTAAAATAATGAAAATAATGACGAAAGCGCCAATAATCTTACGCTTCATAGCGAACTCCATGGAAAATTAAGAACATACAGCCTAAATTTTAAATGCTAAAAAAAGTTTTGTAAAAGGGAATAGCGAGGAAAAGTAAACTCGCTCACCTATACCCGTGTTCTCAACTCAATCTTAAGATAAATATCTTTGATATAGCAATAAAATCAATTACCCTTAAAATAGGAAAAACTTTTTAATATCGAGGCTTTAGTGCAAGAGATTGATATGTTAAATGCTCTGAGTGAAACTGTTCCAGTTCTTGGAGTGACGCTACTTCTTTGTATGATGGCCGGGAAAATGTCCAAGAAACTAGGAGTTCCCAAGGTCTCTGGATATATCGTCCTCGGTGCCCTCTTAGGTCCTGGTGTTTTTAACTTTCTCACACATAGTTTTACAGAATCTTTTAGTTTTTTTAATGAGCTGGCCCTCGGTCTGATTCTCTTCAATATTGGGGGAGAATTTAATAAGAAGCTAATATCCAGTATGAAGAAAGATAAGATTCTTTACTCCATCCTATCCGTTCAATTAGTGGTGGCCTTCATCTTTTTTCTCTTCTTTATACTTCTTTCAACAACAACCACATTACCCCTAAGTCATCGACTTATTATTTCCCTATTCCTTGGGTTAATTGGTGTAGAGGCCGCGCCTCCGACAACTCTTCTTGTTCTAAAAGAATATAATGCCAAAGGACTATTAAGTCTTTCGATTAAAGTCTACTTGGCCTTTGCCACAATTACAGCGGTTGTAGGGACTTTAATTCTCACTAAATTCTTAGAGTACTACGGATTCTGGCATGTTCCACAAACAGGTTCAACCCTACTATTTGCCGAGGCCATTTGGAATATCGTTGGTTCCGTTATCTTTGGAGTCACAATAGGTTTTCTTCTAAGCTACTTTGAAAGATTTGAAACAAAAGTTGGTAATATTCTCTTTGCAGTAATCGCTGCCATTCTCTTTGGTCAGTCTCTGTCTTATTACTTAAAAGTAGACTCCCTACTCATCAGCCTCTTTCTTGGTTTTACAGTGGCCAATGCTTCAAGTGTTGGGGAAAAGCTCCATGAGTCAGTTAAAGATATTGGAGGCTCCATTTATGCCCTCTTCTTTGTTTTGGCCGGGACACATATTGAATTTGGAAAGCTCGCAGGTAGCGTTGGTCTACTTGGTATTTTCTATATTGTTTCAAGAATCCTTGGAATTTTCATGGCCTCATTTGCTGCGAGTTATGCTTTAAAAATTAAAGAAGAGAGCATCAAGTACTACCACGGACTCGGGGTCATCTCACACGCTGGTGCTGCTCTTGCCATCGTAAATAAAGTTAAACTTCATAGTGAAGATTCGGCACAACTCATTTTCAATATCGTGGTGGCCAGTATCTTTGTCTTTGAAGTTCTAGGGCCATTTCTTTTAAAGATTGCCCTTCTTAAATCGGATGAAATTTCCTCTTGGAATCCGACAAAAGATAAAACCAGTAAGCTCAAGCTTGAGTTTAGGGATATTATTGAACACTTCAAAGACAATATCACGCCTAAGCAACAAGAGGAGACTTTTAAAAGCGCTATCTCTCCACTTGTGAATACCGATATTGTCGCAATTCAAGCAGATGCCAATCTAGAAAGTATTAAGACTTATCTAGGTGATCACTCTCCTCTCTATCCCGTCGTAGACAAGGAGCACTGCTTCATGGGAACACTAAACCTCAGCTCTATTAAAAAAGTTTTAGAGAAAACTGAGGATGACCCTCTTGTCACAGCGCATTCATTTATTGGTGAATCTATCTTTATTCCATCCAATTCGAGTCTCGAAGGAGCACGAGATATCTTCTCTATGACGCAGAAAGAAGTCTTACCTGTGGTAAACCCTATAAATCGCGTACTTGAAGGAATTATCTTCTCAAAAGATATTCTTGTCTCTTTGAGTAAGGGTGAAAAACACTTTGATGAATGAGGTGATTTCTATTAGTATGTCGCCATGAATAAAACAGATATTGAAATCATTAAAAACGAAGACATCACTTCTTCAAATCATAACGAAACTGAAGAGGCTTCTGATTCGAAACTCACAAAGACAAGGGCCGATCTTCATCTTCCAAGAAGATTCTTTCACCTCAGTATGGGAATGAGTTGTGGGCTTATTTACAAGCACTATCTAACACACCAGCAAGCGATACATATTCTTGGTGTGGCCACTTGTATCTTCTATATTTACGAGCAATTTAGAATTAAATATCCAGAGTTCAAAAGTATCTTCTCTCAGGTTTCAAAATACCTACTAAGAGCAGAAGAGCAACTTAAAGAATCGGCTTCAATTCCATTTCTTATGGGAATGCTCCTTACAATTCTAACTTTTCCAAAGTACATGGCACTTGTCGCTATATTTACTCTGGCCATTAGTGATCCTTTCTCTGCAGTAGTTGGAATTATGTTTGGTAAGACAAAACTTAAGGAGAACCGCTCTCTTGAGGGATGCCTTGCTTTCTTTGGATCAACTCTTATGGTTCACCTAATTGTTCTCTACGCTCTCTATCCAGAGTCTATGCTAAAGAGAATTATTATCTCAGTCCTAAGTTCGACATTTGTCACTTGGTTTGATTATCTTGAGTTGAAGATTGATGACAACCTGACTATTCCAATTGTCACGGCATCATCTCTGTGGATCATCACAGCACTTATTTAGTTTAGAAGTTCGAGCTACTTCAAGAAGCGAAGTAGCTTGGACTTTAAAGTTTTCTTTTGCACACGCTTATACTTTAATTCCCCATCAAGCTCTTTTGCTCTCAAACGCCCCTCTTTCACAAGAGAGTCGAGAAGATCTTTTAAATCATCAAGTGAAATCTCATCGATTAGAACTAGGTCAACAGGATCAATAGAGATAAGAATATTCTCAATATTCATCCACTCATAAAATGAGAGATTCTCTAAAATTATCTCGCTTGCGACCTGTTTATCCACTTTCCATCCCCGTGCTTTTAAAATATGATAAACCCCATGATAGAAAATTGTAAGAGATTATTTGTTGAGGCCCCTGCACTTATTGATTATCAAGAATTTGGTGACCCAAATGCTGAGAAAATCCATATTCTCCTCCACGGCTTTGGTCAAAACTCAGATATCATTCTTGAAGACCTCAAAGACATTCTCGATCCAAAATCTTACTGGCTAATTCCCAATGGTGTTTTTCCAATGCCAAAGAAAAGGGCCGAGGGAATCTCTTATAAATTTGCCTGGTATTTCTACAATACCGTTAAAGAAGAATACTATATTGACTTCACTTATCCATGCGGAGTTCTTAAGGCCTTTATCAACCAAGTTGATCCCAAAAGAAGACCTCTCACAATCATTGGTTATTCTCAAGGGGGCTACTTAGCACCATTTCTTGGGCAGGCCATAGAACAAACAGAAAAGGTCCTAGGTATCAACTGTAATTTTCGTCATGATATGCTTGAGGAGGAAGTTGATTTTGAGCTCTATCAAATACATGGAAGCATTGACCCAATTGTTGACTACGAAAATAGTAAGAACTCATTTGAATTGCTTAAACCACGTCTAAAAAGAGATTCACGCCATATCACTATCGATAAAGGAACCCATAGTCTGGGTCCTGATTTTATCGATGAGATAAAGAAGTTAATTTAACTTCACCCCTCTCCAAATTTTACCTAATGTCTCTCTTATTTCATCACTGGGTTTACGATCGATAATAAATTTTGAGAATTGATTGCTTTGGCCTGGAGAAAACTCAAGCTTCCAAATAGGTCTCGTGCCATGAGGTATGAAGCTGTAGCGTCCATCAGCGATTGATTTCTCATCACTCCAAAAGAGATAATTACTTGTGAAGAATCTGAATCTCTCATAGTCATGCATTTGCTTCCTATTATTTCCAAGTAGCTGCTCGACCTCTTCTCGCTGAACCTTCTTTACCCTCTCTCCTGAATACAGAATATTCTCATTAAAAATACCGAGGCGAACACCATAGAATTGAAGAGACTCTTTAGAATCTAGAATCACTCGCCAAATAAAATTATTCGCAATTGTTGGCTTAATCATATAGCGATGAAAACTCTCAACATCAACACCTCGAGTAAGGAGAAATGACTTCACTCTATATTTTTGAAAGGCCCCTAAGCACAGATAGCTAATAAGCATGGCCCATGAAAGAAAAGTAAAAAGACGCCTCTTATATTTCAAAGAAAGTCCTAGGACAATGAGTAGAGGAACTGTAATGAGAGGGTCAACCACCGCGACACAATTCCATGCCTCTCGTCGATCTGAAAATGGCCAAAATAAATGAGTTCCATAATTAGTAAAAGCATCTAATAGACCATGAGTTGCATAGCCTAAGAGAGTATAGGGATAACTCTTTTTCAAAGGGACTTTGAATAGTCTTAGAAAGAGAGAGACCACAAGTGCGCCAATTGGAATAAAGAAGAGAGAATGAGTAAAGTGACGGTGGTACTCAATTGTAAACAAAGGATCTGTAGAACTTCTAATAATATAGTCAAGATCTGGCGCCATTCCTCCCAAAGCTCCCCACAGGCTAAGCTTTTTGAAGTCTTCCATTGTCTTGCTATCATTTTTCAAACTTGGTTTAAGTTGAGCCCCCATGGCCCCTAAAACTGCTTGCGAAACTGGTTCCATACAATCACCCTTTGCTGTAATCCATTATATTTGCTAAAATCTATTTGTGAATCTTAATTTTAATCCACAACATATTGTCATTCTCACAGGAGCAGGAATCTCTGCGGAGTCAGGTATTCGAACTTTTCGAGATGCCAATGGATTATGGGAAGATCACGATATAATGGAAGTTGCTTCCCCTCAAGGTTTTGACCGTGATCCTGAGCTTGTCCACCGTTTCTACAATTTGAGACGACAACAACTATTAAGTGATGAGGTTCATCCAAATCAGGCCCATCTTAGTCTGGCCAAACTTGAAGAAGATTTCAAAGGTAAGCTCAGCATTATTACCCAAAATGTCGACAATCTCCATGAACAGGCCGGCTCTAAGAATGTCATTCACATGCACGGAGAACTGCTTAGAATGAAGTGTGTCGAAACGGGAAAGTCTCTTCTTAATAAGAGAGATATTCATGTTGAAACACCTTGTCCTTGTTGCTTAAAAACAGGAAACCTACGCCCTGATATTGTTTGGTTTGGCGAGTACCCAATGCATATGGCAAAGATTGAAGAAGAACTCTCTCAATGTGATCTCTTTATTTCAATTGGAACCTCAGGAGTTGTCTACCCCGCCGCAATGTTTGTCCAGTTGGCCAAATCAAATGGTGCTTACTGTATTGAAGTAAATTTAGAACAGACACAAGTTTCTGATGACTTTGATATGCATATGCAAGGCCCTGCAACAGAAACAGTGGAAAACCTCGTTAAGCTTATCCTCTCTTAAATTCGACCCCAAAAATAACCAAGACGAAAGGCAAAGGTCACTTGCTCATATTGCTCTTTATAGTAACGAGGCCCCATCAGTAAGAAGAAGCGACGAGAGAAAAACTTATAATACACAAAATCAACACGACGAATTTCGGTAGTTCTATGACTTGAGCCCCCACTCATATCAAACTTAGAAATTGCCCCTCCAAAGCCTGTAGTGGCGGCAAATGACCCAATAGGTGTATGAAGAAGTAATTTAAAATTAGCAAAACTCGATAGTCGCCTTACTTTAATATCAGGCTTTTGCTGATACTCTCCATCAACTAACTCTGTGGCCAGAGTTCCCAGTCGATGCTTTTCAAAGTGAATAGATGGACTTAATCGAAAATTGAGGGCCCACTTCCCATGACTCTTGGGATGTTGAACATTTCGAATCGAAACCGAGACATCTGTTAATTCCTTCTTATTCTCATAAGTATTGCCATCAATCTTGGCCTGAAACTTTGTATACTTGACGTGAACAGTTCCACTATTTAAGAGTGAACAGCTGGAAAAGAGGAGAATAAATGGGAGAAATTTTAAGATATTCCAAATCATTTGCAGCTACAGTATAATATGAACTTAGAATCTTCGTAAGGTGGAAATATGCGTCTTAAGCTTTTGATTATACTCTTTTTTTCTCTCTCTATCTTTGCTCAAGCAAGTGATAAAGAAAAAATTGAGTACCTTTTGAAATCGATAAAGGAATCAAATCACACATTTATAAGAAATGGCGATGAGCATACCAGTGAAGAAGCTTACAAGCATCTGAGTTTTAAGCTCAACTATGTAAAGAAGACCTTTTTCTTCTTTGGCCCAGAAAAGAATATTCCAATAAAAGATTTCATCGAAAAGATTGCTTCAAAGTCATCATCAACAGATAAGCCTTACTATATTAAAGGAAAGAATCTTAAGAAGACTCCGGTTAAGAAATGGCTTTATATGAAGTTAGATGAGTATAAGAAATTAAACAAACTTCAAAAGGTTGCGAAGCCCGAGCTCGTTAGCGAGGAAGATCAAAAGCTCAAGCAATGAGATATTCCCAATAGGAAAGCCTTCCTGATTAACAACCGGAATATTTCGATAACCATAGGCGAACATATTTGAAAGAGCATTTCCAAACTGATGATTCACTGACAAGACATGGGGAGAAGAAGTCATTATTTCCTCTATTGGTAAATCTAAACTAAGATCACTAGAAAAGACTTTATAGAGAATATCCCTTTCAGTTACAACTCCAACAAGCTCTGTCTCATATTCCATAATCAGTGCAATAGCCTCTCTTCTTTCATGAAGTTTTAATAAGGCCTCTCTTATTGAAGTTTGAGAATTAAATTTAGAGATACTCGTATTCACAATACGTTTTATCGGAATATCAAAAACGTCCTCAGAGAGTTTCCCCTCTTCTTTATGGTAATCATAGAGAATGGCCTGCTCCTGTAGACTCACTCCCATTTTATTCCAATCGTTGATTGGTTTAAAGTCATTCATATGTTCAGAAAAGAGCTCAGAGATAAACTTCAGAACATCTTTAATAGAGATCATCTTTTCGATGTCGCCATTCTCATTTGTCACAGGAAGGTGGCGAAATTCACGAGATGACATAATTGAGATGGCATCACTTAAAGTGGCATCATTCTTTAATGTCAAAGGAGAAGGCGTCATAAGATCACTTAACGGCCTCATGGGGTCTTCAAGAACAAGAGGAAGCTTAGAAATAACATCCCTTTCTGTAAAGATTCCTTCAATCTTAGTCCCCTCTCCTAGAGTCAGAGAGCCAATCTTTTTTTCAAACATCAACTTCGCCGCCTCAAGAAATGGAGTCGAAGAAGACATATTAATAATTGAAGGGAGATTAAGTTGATCAAGAGGAATATTGAATTCCTCCAGACCAACTGTTTTTAAATCACTCATCTATTTTTCTATAATGGCCGTAACCCCCATCCCACCTGCCGTACAGATAGAGATAAGGCCTTTACCACTTCCCTTCTCATCGAGAAGTTTTGCAAGAGTCGCAACAATTCTCGCTCCCGTGGCAGCAAAAGGATGTCCCAGAGCAAGTGAGCCACCTTTCACATTCATTTTTGTGCGATCAATACTTCCTAGGGCGTTATCAAGTCCAAGCTTCTCCTTACAAAACTCTTCAGATTCCCAAGCCTTCAATGTACAAAGAACTTGAGCGGCAAATGCCTCGTGAATTTCATAGAAGTCAAAATCTTGTAGTTGCATTCCCGCTCTTTCTAAAAGCTTTGGAACGGCATAGGCCGGGGCCATGAGAAGCCCCTCCTCTGACACATAATCAACTGCTGCTGATTGTGAAAGCGTGAAGTAGGCCTTAACTTTTAAACCATGCTCTTGAGCATACTCTTCTGAACAAAGAAAGACACATGCGGCCCCATCAGAAAGAGGTGTTGAGTTTGCGGCCGTTAAAGTTCCTTGCCCAGACTTTCTATCAAAACATGGCTTAAGCTTCGCCATTTTTTCCATTGTTGTATCACCACGAGTAATCCCATCTTTGTGAACACCATTAAATTCGTAAACAAGATCTTCAAAGAATCCAGACTCATAGGCCTTCGCTGCTTTTTGATGGGACTCTAGAGCAAGTTGATCTTGGTCCTCGCGAGAGATCGCCCACTCCTTTGCCATAACTTCACAACTCTCACCCATTGAAAGGCCTGTACGAGGTTCTTTTACAGCAGGAAAAACAGGAGCAAGATCCCCTGGTCTAAGTGCAGCAAGTGCTTTTAATTTATCCCCTGTTGTTCTCGAGTAATTAACCTTTGCCATAGCATCAGAAAATCTCTTATTGAACTCAACAGGAATATCACTATTCGTATCAACACCACCAGCGATTCCAGAGTCGATTTGCCCAAGAGCAATTTTATTGGCAACTGTAATGACAGCTTCTAAAGAAGTTCCACAGGCCTTTTGAAGGTCCGTGGCGGGTGTATGATAAGAAAGCCCTGACTCAACCGTACATTCACGGGCCAATGAAAAATCAGCGGCGTGTTTACTAACGGCACCAAGATAGACTTCACCTAATTCTTTTCCTTGAAGAGAGAGTTTCTCAACAAGCTTAGTCATGGCCGCAGTCATCAATTCCTTATTCGATTTCTTCATGTAGTTTGAACCAGAACGACAAAATGGAATTCTCGCTCCATCAACAATACATACCTTTTTAATAGTCATATATTCTCCTTATATTTCTTTCATTGTAAGAAAATGTCTGTACCCCATCAGGGGATTTAATGATCTAATATAATTAGATTTTAGCGCAACTGTGCTATTTTTCACAAGAGAGCATAATAGGCTGATAAGCATCATAAAATTAAATATTCCAACAGTTACACACAATCCACTTTCTCTTGATAGAATTTGGTAACGCAAGGAGGAGTAGAATGAATTGCACTATTACTTTTAGAAATCTCGATCACACTGAAGCACTCGATAACAAAATCAGATCAAAATCAGAAAAATTAACACGTGTCTTAGGTCCCGAAGCCTCTATGAAGTGGGTTTGCTGGGTTGAGAAAAATCAGCAGATTGCGGAAGTTTTCGTGACAAATAAGGCCGATACTTTCATTGCTAAGGCTGAATCTGATGATCTATATAAGACAATGGACCTGGTCTTAGACAAGATCTCGAACCAAATCCAACGTCATCATTAATAACTGCTACCTTTAAGTGGGGATGAGTTCTTCTCATCCCCTCAATATCACTCCCAAAACCCCCTCCATTTTTCAACCGTTCAAAATAAAATACAGTAAAGCTCTGTTTTCAAAGACTTATTCCCTTCTCTCAACCCCATTTTTCTATAGCAGTTTACATTAACTTATTATAATATGTTAATATGAAGGATAAGATATTAGAAAACGCCCCCATTGTTGCCAATATACTCAAAGGACTCTCCCACGAAGGAAGATTGAGAATTCTTTGCTTTTTGATGGATGGCCCAAAGAGCGTAACTGAATTAGAGACTCTAACAAATCTCTCTCAGTCGCAGATATCGCAATATTTAAAGAAGTTCGAGCAAATGGATTTTGTGAGTGTACAAAAGCAAGGAAAGTGGAGTTATTACCAAGTCTCTTCACCTGAGCTTATCGAATTATTACAGACGCTACAAAAACTCTATTGTTCTTAAAGGAGATAATAATGGAAATTGTAAACTTTACTCCCGTCCCCTCTCTAATTGGTGGACTCTTGATTGGGCTGGCCTCGACAATTCTCTTACTCATGAATGGAAGAATTGCTGGAATAAGTGGAATCACAAAGAGTATCTTTCAAAAAAATAAATCCGGAGATAGTCTTTGGAGAATTCTCTTCTTTGTTGGGCTAATTCTTGGAGGTGTTTTATTTGTAACTCTCTCGGGATATGAGCTCTCG